>NZ_JARVII010000015.1:0-68004 GCF_029813755.1 Ottowia cancrivicina
TGGCCCAGCAAAGTGCCGTCCTCGTCGCGGTACGAAGCGGTTTCGCCGCCCTGCTTTTTCTGCCACTCGTGATAGCGGCGAATGCGCGCGGCCGCTGCATCGGTGAAATCAGCATCCGCACGCTTCTTCTGCGTCGAAACCCGCCGCTGGCGGGCAAACTTTTGCCGCGTGAAGTTGCTTTGCGCCTGGCTGGTGAAGGCAGGCAAAAAAATGCCGCCGTGCGGAGCAGCGGCGGCATGGTTTCGGAAAGTGCTCTGGCGGTCAGACGGCGCCGTTTTTGTCTTGGCGGCGCGCCTGCCGCTGCCGCGCGGCCAAGCCTGCCACACCAAGGCCCGCCAGCAATAGCGCCCAAGGCGCGTCAGCGGGCACGGCCTGCACGGCGCTGGCAGACGCGGCGTTGCAATTGGCGGTGACGGTCACGGTAGCGTAAATGCCCATCGGGGTTGTTGGGTCCAGCGTAGCTTCAGCGTTCTTGACCTCGAAAATGAGCCGGTTGGCCCCGTGGGTCCAGGCCAGCGCCGGGGTGAATGCGGCGCTCAGCGCGCCGAATCCAGACTGCGCAGTGGCAACGAAAACGCCGCCGGGATTGGCTGTGTTGGACACGCCCGTTCGCAGCAGGTCGTTATCCACGGATACCTGAATGGAAGTCTGGATGCTGCTCAGGTCAATGCGGTTGTTCACCTGAATGCCTGGCGAGCGGAAAGGAATGGGGTTGGTGGTGTCGAACGTTGGGTTGGTGGCCGGGTCGGCGGGCGATAGCCACGCCGTCCCTGCGGGAGGCGTACTGCCGGATGGGTACCAGGCGCTGTTCTTGTATGTAGTAGTGGCCGCACCCCATGAGCCGCTGTGCTGCCGCTCCCAGCCGGCTCCAGTGGCAAACGTTAGGGGCGTGGCCGGGCCTGCTGCGGCCGTGGGGCAGGTGAGTGAAAGCGCGGACTGGCCGTGGGCCGCGCTGGCCAGGGCTGCCAGGGCAACAGCGCCAGCGAGATGGCGCAAGACAGTCACAGTACGATGAACCATGTTTTCTCCTTAAGTTGAATTCGCACAAAGCTTGCATGACACAAGAACAGAATTACGCGTTTTTACGGCCAACAAGTGAAATTGGCAATGTTTGTTCCAAATAGATGCATCAAATACAGGGAACACCGATTGTTGCCTATGTAATACGCAAGCGTCGGACTGCCACGTGAGCGGGCGCGGCGCAGGGTGAAGCGCTTGTTCCGCACGCGCTCCGCGCGGGCCTGCCGCCTAGAATCCTGCGCTTTGCCTGCTTCATCCGTTCAATGGCGCTTGCACGCGCCTGATGCCACCATGCTCAGCTTCCAGCAAATCATCCTTACCCTCCAGAAATACTGGGCCGATCAGGGCTGCGCCCTTTTGCAGCCGTATGACATGGAAGTGGGCGCGGGCACCAGCCACACGGCCACCTTTTTGCGCGCCATCGGCCCAGAGCCGTGGAAAGCCGCCTACGTGCAGCCCAGCCGCCGCCCCAAAGATGGCCGCTACGGCGATAACCCCAACCGCCTTCAGCATTACTACCAGTACCAGGTGGTGCTCAAGCCCGCGCCGGACAACATCCTGGACTTGTACCTGGGCAGCCTGCGCGCGCTGGGTTTTGACCTGAAGAAAAACGACGTGCGCTTTGTGGAAGACGACTGGGAAAACCCCACGCTCGGCGCTTGGGGCCTGGGCTGGGAGGTGTGGCTCAATGGCATGGAGGTCACGCAGTTCACCTACTTCCAGCAAGTCGGCGGCATTGACTGCCGCCCCGCCACGGGCGAAATCACCTACGGGCTGGAGCGCCTGGCCATGTACCTGCAAGGCGTGGACAACGTCTACAAGCTGCTGTGGACCGAGGGGCTGACCTACGGCGATGTCTATCACCAAAACGAAGTGGAGCAATCGGCCTACAACTTCGAGCACAGCGATGCCGATTTTTTGTTCGCCGCCTTTGCCGCGCACGAGAAAAAAGCGCTGGAACTCATTGAAGAAAAACTGGCCTTGCCCGCCTACGAACAAGTGCTCAAGGCCGCCCACACCTTCAACTTGCTGGACGCGCGCGGGGCCATCTCCGTGACCGAGCGCGCTGCCTATATTGGCCGCATCCGCACCCTGGCGCGCGCCGTGGCCCAAAGCTACTACGACAGCCGCGAGCGCCTGGGCTTTCCGCTGGCGCCGCGCGAGTGGGTGGCGCAAATCACGCCGAAAAAGGCGGATTGAGGTTTTGCCGCAGGCCGCTCGCGCCCGGCGGCCTGCCTGGGCCAGCCGTTTTCCTGCTTTCCCGATCAGCCTTTGCCCTGAGCTTGCCAGAGCGCATCAAAAACAGGAGCAAATTTGAGGGGCATAAATACCGGTTTGCGCCCTTTTCACTAGGACTTATTGCTATGGATAAAGGAGCTATATCGAAGCATGCTCCGCATCCATTCCCTGCCAGCGCGTTTCGTGCGCCGTGCGCACGCATGGGAGCTGTTTCAAGAAACCGGCCGCCAGTTGGGCGCTGAAGCGGCGGCCAGAAAAATGGCTGACGGGCAAACCCGTCAGCCATGAGGGAGAGGCTTGAACCCAGTCGCAAGCCGTTTGCGCGATGGGCGTAGCGGCTTTTATGTCAGAACCTGTTTAAAGCCTGGCCGTGATGGGGGTGGACCGGAATGGGCCGCCAACCGCAGACGGGCCTTGCAGCCCAGCGGGAATTTGGCCCCGAGTCTGCGCTTTTGCACCCACGGACAGGCTCCGAATGGTCTCAATTGGCCGGTTCGGGCTGACGCACCTTGAATTGGCGGCATTCGGCTGCGTCCCAGCGTTTGTTGCAGTGCTTCCAGCCGCAGGCGTTGCGCTTGAACGGATTGTTGCCAGCCTGGCGCAGACACTGGCCCAAGGGCGTGCGGGCGCTGTTGCCTTGGTGCGAGAGGAGATCGCCGCCTTCCGGGCACTGGCCCTTGCCCCAGCGGCCCTGGCAGTGCTGGCGCATGCAGCGGCTGCGCGCTACGGGATTGATGCCAACGTGATCCAGGCAGCTTTTGAGGCTGAGATTTGGATTGGCGTGCGGGTTGGCGCCAGAGCTGAAGGGGCGTGGGCGGTTTTGCGTTTCCTCCGCTTCTTCGGCATCGGGCGCGGCACGGCGCGCCGGACTGCGGGCCTGCCGGGCGCGGCTGGGGCCAACGCGCTCGGGTTCGGGGTATTCGCCGCGCGCCTTGGCTTCACGATATTGGCGCAGGGATTCAGCGGCCTGGGGCGAGTTGCCGCTGGCGTGGACGGGCCAGGCCGCCAGCCAGGCGGTCAGCGCCAGCAGGCAGGCCATGAACGCGCGGACGGCGTTGATGCGATGAAAGTGCAACGGCATTTCAAGCTCCTTTCAGAAGAAAAATGTTGCTGAATGCGCTCACCTTAACAGTGCCGGGCCGCAGTCTTGTTGCGGACTGTTTCGTCCGGCTTTGTCTGCAGCAGGGCGGCTTCGCCGCTTCACTTGTTCACGGCCTGCCTTGCGGGCGCGGGAAAAAGAGCTGGAGTGGAGCAGGGCGCGGGTGCAGACCGGGCGAGACGCGCCAAGAAGTTTCCGGTTTGCGGATGCCAGCGGCCACTCATCAACAGGTTCGCGCTGGCGTGGCGCTTGCGAGATAGCCGCCCGCACGTTCAGCCGCTCGTTTTCCATTCAGCCGATAGGGCGATGGGGGCGGTTTGGCAGCGCGCTCGTGACAAGGCGCACACTGCGGGCATGAACGACGAAAACACTTCCCTTCACAGTCTGGACTTGGGCGTGGGCGGCATGACCTGCGCCAGTTGCGTGGCGCGCGTGGAGCGGGCGCTGAAAAAAGTGCCGGGCGTGCAGCAGGCGGCGGTGAATCTGGCGACCGAAAGCGCGCGCGTGACGTATGCCGCCAGCGCAGACGCGGCCAGCATGCCGGCGCTGCTGCGCCGCGCCGTGCGCGACGCGGGCTACGAGCCGCGCGCCGCCGATGCCGCGCTGGCCGCGCCCGAAGGCGGCCCGTGGGCGGGCTTTGCGCCCGTGGGGCTGGGGCTGCTTTTGTGCGCGCCGCTGGTGCTGCCCATGCTGCTGATGCCGCTGGGCGTGGCGTGGATGCCGCCCGCGTGGGTGCAGTTCGCGCTGGCCACGCCGGTGCAGTTCGCGCTGGGGGCGCGCTTTTACCAATCGGCCTGGCACGCACTGAAAAACGGCAGCGGCAACATGGAGCTGCTGGTGTCGGTGGGCACCACGGCGGCCTGGCTGCTTTCGGTGTGGATGTGGCTGTTTTCAGCGCCGGGCAGCGGGCACGCGCACGGCGCGGACGCCAGCGCTTCCGCGCATCTGTACTTTGAAAGCGCCGCCGTGGTGGTGACGCTGGTGCGGCTGGGCAAGTGGCTGGAAGAGCGCGCCAAGCGGCAAACCACATCGGCCATACGCGCGCTGCACGCGCTGCGGCCCGAGGTGGCGCATTTGATGGACTGGGACGGCAGCGAAAAGGACATTCCCGTCGATGAGCTGCGCGCGGGCGACATGCTGGCCGTGCGCCCCGGCGAGCGCATTCCGGCCGATGGCGTGGTGGCCGAAGGCAGCACGCAAGTGGATGAATCCATGCTCACCGGCGAGCCGCTGCCCGTGCCCAAGGCGGCGGGCGACAAGCTCACGGGCGGCGCCATCAACGGCGAAGGCCGCGTGCGCCTGCAAGTGACGGCGGCGGGCAGCGAAAGCGTGCTGGCGCACATCATCCGTCTGGTGCAAGACGCGCAAGCCGTCAAGGCCCCCGTGCAGCGGCTGGTCGATCAGGTGGCCGCCGTGTTCGTGCCCGTGGTGCTGGGGCTGGCGCTGCTGACTTTTGCGGGCTGGTGGCTGGCCGGGCTGGGCGTGGAAGGAGCGGTGATTCGCGCCGTGGCCGTGCTCGTCATCGCCTGCCCGTGCGCGCTGGGGCTGGCCACGCCCACGGCCATCATGGCGGGCACGGGCGTGGCCGCGCGCCACGGCATTTTGGTGAAAGACGCCGTGGCGCTGGAGACCGCGCACAAAGTGCGCACAGTGGCTTTCGACAAAACCGGCACGCTCACCGTCGGCCAGCCGCGCCTGCTGCGCCTGCTGCCCGCGCCCGGCGTGCAGGAAGCGGGCGCGCTGCAACAAGCCGCCAGCCTGCAATCGGGCAGCGAACACCCGCTGGCGCGCGCCGTGCTGGCCGCCGCGCAGCAGCAAGGCATCAAGACCGAAGCGCCGCAAGACGCGCGCGCCGTGCCCGGGCGCGGCACGCAAGGCGTGGTGCAGGGGCAGGCCGTGCTCATCGGCAGCCTGCGCTGGATGCAGGAGCTGGGCGTGGACTTGTCGCCCTTTGCCGCCGCCTTGCAAGAGCAGCAGGCGCAAGGAGCCACGGTGTCCGTCATGGCCGTGCGGCCAGGCGATGCGGGCGGCGATGAAGGCAGCAATGTGCCGCCGCAAGCCGTGGCGCTGCTGGCCTTTGGCGACGAAGCCAAGCCCGGCGCGCGCCAGGCCATTGAAACGCTGCACCGGCAGGGCATACGCGCCGTGATGATTTCCGGCGACAACCGCAGCGCCGCCGAGGGCATGGCGCGCCGCCTGGGCCTGAAGCCCGAGGCGGGCGAAGTGCTGGCCGACGTGCTGCCCGGCGGCAAGGCCGAGGCCATCGCCCGGCTCAAGGCCGCAGGCGGCGCGGTGGCGATGGTGGGCGACGGCGTGAACGACGCCCCCGCGCTGGCCGCCGCCGATGTGGGGCTGGCCATGGGCAGCGGCGCCGACGTGGCCATGCACGCCGCCGGCGTCACCCTGATGCGCGGCGACATCGCGCTTGTGCCCGCCGCGCTGGACATCTCGCGCCGCACGGTCGCCAAGATTCGCCAGAACCTGTTCTGGGCCTTCATCTACAACACGGCAGGCATCCCGCTGGCCGCCTTCGGCCTGCTCAGCCCCGTGCTGGCAGGCGCGGCCATGGCGCTGTCGTCGGTGAGCGTGATGAGCAACGCGCTGCTGCTGCGGCGCTGGAAGCCGTGAGGCAAAAGGGCCGCGCCAACAGCGCCGATGCAGCGCGCAGAACCTGTTCAAAGCCCGGTCATGAACCGGTCTTTGCAGTCCCCCGGTAACCGCTTATTTCGCTACCTGTTTAATAGCATCAAATCCCGTCAAACCATGCGGGAGAGGCATTTTCTTGGTCTTGGATTTGCTCTTCGGAATGAAGCAAGAAGTGCAAGGCCGTGGACACGCCTTGCAGCTCATTCCGATCCGTCCTTTCGTCCCTCGCGAATCGCGCGGACTGCACAGGCCGGCAGGTCGGGTGAGGAAGACAAACCGCCTTGGCCCTGCCGAAAGATCGCTCTGGCAATCGTGAAGTCATGACCATGCGGGCCGAATCCCGTTGGTCAGGCATGAAGTGAGAGGATGGCGCCGCCTGGGCTGCTTGAGTCTGGAAAAGAAGCCCTCCATCAGATAACGGCACTCCATTCACCAAACTGGCGCGGGTCCACTGCGGACAGGGCCGCCAGTGCGCTCAGGCATGAAGCACGGCTTCAGTAAAGGAAAGGGGGGTGCTTTTCCGCTCCTCTTCACTCAGCAGGGCCACCGGGTATGCCAAGGCAGTGCGGGGTCAATAGATCCTAAAAAGAGAGCGAATTTAATGGGGTGAAAACATCGCTCTGCGCACTTTCCACTAGGACCTGATGCTATGAATAGAGGAGCGAAATAACGGCTTTCGCTTTCCGTCTGCGTCTGTCTGCTGTTTCCGCTCCGCTGGCCAGGCCCAAGGTCTTCAGGCATCGATGTTCATGGCGCGCAGGGCGTTGGTTTCGATGAATTCGCGGCGCGGTTCGACTTCGTCGCCCATGAGGGTGGTGAAGACGCGGTCGGCTTCGATGGCGTCGTCAATTTGCACGCGCAGCAGGCGGCGGACGGCGGGGTCCATGGTGGTTTCCCAGAGTTGCTCGGGGTTCATTTCGCCCAGGCCTTTGTAGCGCTGGCGGGCGGTGGTGCGTTCGGCTTCGCTGATGAGCCAGTTCATGGCCTGGTGAAAGCTGGAGATGGCGGCCTCGCGCATTTTTTCGCCTTCGCCGCGCGTGACTTTGGCGCCGGCGCCCAGCAGCTGGCCGAAGGTGAGGGCGGCGTCGTGCAGGGCGGCGTAGTCGGCGCCGCGCATGAAGTCTTGCGTGATGACGCTGCTTTTGGTGTTGCCGTGCTTGCGGCGGCTGATGCGCAGCAGGGGCGCGCCGGTGCGAGGGTCAGTTTCGTGGGCGACACGCACGGCGTTGCCGTTGATTTGGTCGGCTTGCAGGCGGCGGGCCAGGGCTTCGGCGCTGGCGCTCAGGTTGTCTACATCGAGCGTGACGCCGCCGGCGATGGCGCGCAGGGCGTCGGCGTCCATGAAGTGGCTCAGGCGCTCGATGATGTGTTCGGTGACCTGGAATTTGTGGGCCAGATCGGCCAGCGGCTCGCCGGAAAGGGCGCGCGGCTGTTCGCCGCCGGTGTGCAAGGTGGCGTCGCGCAGGGCGATGCGGGTGAGAAAGGATTCCAGCGCGTTGGTGTCTTTCAGGTACAGCTCTTCTTTGCCGGCCTTGACTTTGTAGAGCGGCGGCTGGGCGATGTAGATGTGGCCGCGCTCGACGATTTCGGGCATTTGCCGGTAGAAGAAGGTGAGCAGCAGGGTGCGGATGTGGGCGCCGTCCACGTCGGCGTCGGTCATGATGATGACGCGGTGGTAGCGCAGCTTGTCGATGTTGAAGTCGTCCTGGCTGCCTTTGCCCGATTCGGGGTCAGTTTTGCCGATGCCGGTGCCCAGCGCCGTGATGAGGGTGACGATTTCCTGGCTGGACAGGAGTTTTTCGTAGCGGGCGCGTTCGACGTTGAGAATCTTGCCGCGCAGGGGCAGGATGGCCTGGAACTTGCGGTCGCGCCCCTGCTTGGCGCTGCCGCCGGCGGAGTCGCCCTCGACGATGTAGATCTCGCACAGGGCGGGGTCTTTTTCCTGGCAGTCGGCGAGCTTGCCGGGCAGGCCCATGCCGTCGAGCACGCCTTTGCGGCGGGTCATTTCACGGGCCTTGCGGGCGGCTTCGCGGGCGCGGGCGGCGTCGATGATCTTGCCGCACAAGATTTTGGCGTCGGCCGGGTTTTCTTCGAGGAAGTCGGTGAGCGCGCGGGCGACGATGTCTTCCACCGGCGCGCGCACTTCGCTGGAGACGAGTTTGTCCTTGGTTTGGCTGGAGAACTTGGGTTCGGGCACTTTCACCGAGAGCACGGCGCACAGGCCCTCGCGCATGTCGTCGCCGGAGACTTCCACTTTGGCTTTCTTGGCCAGTTCGTTGTCGGCGATGTATTTGCCGATGACGCGGGTCATGGCCGCGCGCAGGCCCGTGAGGTGCGTGCCGCCGTCGCGCTGGGGGATGTTGTTGGTAAAGCACAGCACTTGTTCGCTGTAGCCGTCGTTCCACTGCATGGCGACTTCCACGCCGATTTCGGTGCCGGCGATGCCGCCGTAGCTTTCGGCGGGGCGGCTGCCGCTGGCGTAAAACGTTGTGGGGTGCAGCACGCGCCGCGCGCCGTTGATGAAGGCGACAAAGCCTTTGACGCCGCCGCTGCCGGCGAAGTCGTCTTCTTTGCCGGTGCGCTCGTCGATCAGGCGGATGCGCACGCCGTTGTTCAGAAAGCTCAGCTCGCGCAGGCGCTTGGCGAGGATGTCGTACTGGAAGGTGTGGTTCTCGCGGAAGATGTCGGTGTCGGGCAGGAAGCGCACTTCGGTGCCGCGCTGGTCGGTGTCGCCAGTGATGCGCATGGGCGAGACTTCAACGCCGTCCACCTTTTCCAGCAGGGGGTTTTGCACGATGCCGCGCGAGAACTGGAGTTCGTGCACCTTGCCTTCGCGGCGCACCACCAGCCGCAGCCACTGGCTCAGGGCATTGACGCAGGACACGCCCACGCCGTGCAGGCCGCCGGAGACTTTGTAGCTGTTTTGGTTGAATTTGCCGCCCGCGTGCAGTTCGGTGAGGGCGATTTGCGCGGCACTGCGGCGCGGCTCGTGCTTGTCGTCCATCTTCACGCCGGTGGGAATGCCCCGGCCGTTGTCTGCCACGCTCACGGAGTTGTCGCCGTGGATGGTGATGAGGATGTCGTCGCAAAAACCGGCCAGCGCCTCGTCGATGGAGTTGTCCACCACTTCAAACACGAGGTGGTGCAGACCCGTGCCGTCGCTGGTGTCGCCGATGTACATGCCGGGGCGTTTGCGCACGGCTTCCAGCCCTTCAAGAATCTGGATGGCGCCTTCGCCGTAGCCGCCGCCGTCTGCGGGCGGCAGGGCATCGGGCGCGGGGGTGTTTTCTTCGGTCATGGGAATGATCCTTTCAGAGGGGCCTGGGCTGCGGCCCGTGGCGCAAGAGCGAGCGGGCTGCTTTTGAAAAGCCGAAACCCGCCGTGCGGGGCGGGTTGGGCGAGGCGGTTTACATCAAGAAAAAGAGCAAATTCAAGGTGCCTGGAAAGGCCTTTTGCGCACGTTTCACTAAGACTTGTTGCTATTGAATCAGGAGCTATTTCAGGGGCTGACTGAGGCATGGGGGAGAAGCGGGCGCGAGGGCCGCCGCCAGCTTTGTGCGCCCTGGCTCAGATGCGCATGGGCATGACGACGTATTTGAAGTTGTCATCGCCCGGCAGGGTGATGAGCGCGGAGCTGTTGGCGTCTTGCAGGCCGATGGTGATCATCTCCTGCTGCTTGAGGGTGGAGAGCACGTCCATCAGGTAGGTGACGTTGAAGCCGATTTCGATGGCGTCGCCGCCGTAGTCAATGTCCAGCTCATCCACCGCCTCTTCCTGCTCGGCGTTGCTGGAGGCGATGCGCAGCGTGCCCGGCTCCAGGTTCAGGCGCACGCCCTTGAATTTGTCGCTGGTCATGATGGCGGTGCGTTGCAGGCACGCCAGCAGCACGGCGCGGCCCAGCGTGACGCTGTTCTTCGGGCTTTGCGGGATGACGCGGTTGTAGTCAGGAAACTTGCCCTCCACCAGCTTGGTGACGAACTCCATGCCTCCAAAGCTGAATTTGGCCTGGTTGGCGGCGAACTGCATTTCAATCATGGGCGCTTGCTCGCCTTCGGGCGCGGCGGCGTCAGACAGCAGGCGCTCCAGCTCGATGACGGTTTTGCGCGGCAGGATGACTTGCTGCCGGGGCACTTCCACATCCAGCGTGGCGCTGGTGAAGGCCAGGCGGTGGCCGTCAGTGGCCACCAGGCTCAGGCGCTTGCCGTCGGTCTCGAACAAGATGCCGTTGAGGTAGTAGCGGATGTCGTGCACGGCCATGGAAAACGACACCTGCCCCAGCAAATCCTTCAGTGTTTTCTGCGGCACGCTGAAGGCAGGGCCAAAGCCGGGCGCTTCCTGCACGAGCGGGAAGTCTTCGGCGGGCAGGGTTTGCAGGGTGAAACGGCTTTTGCCGCCCTTGAGCAGGAGCTTTTCCTGCTGCGACTCCAGGCTCACCGTCTGGTCGGCGGGCATGGTGCGCAAAATGTCGATGAGCTTGCGCACGCCCACGGTGGTGGCAAAGCTGCCTTCGTCGCCGCCCAGCTCGGCATGGGTGCGAATCTGGATTTCCAGATCGCTGGTGGTGAGCTGGATGCTGCCGCCTTCCTTTTTCAGCAGCACGTTGGCCAGCACGGGCAGCGTGTGGCGGCGCTCCACGATGCCCGCCACCGATTGCAGGGCGGACAGGAGCTGGTCTTGCGAGGTTTTCAGGACGATCATGTGGTTTTCCCGGGAAATCTGGCGGCGTATTGTGACTTTGGAAATGCTATTGATAAGAGCGCGACGAAACGGGCCTGAATCCGTCTTTTGTCTTACAGGAATATGAGGGTTCAGCTATTGATTCGTGAGCGAATTCAGCCTGGACGCTTCATCCCTTGATGGTTTGCTCCAGCACATGCAGCTGCTGGTTCAGTTCGGTGTCTTGCTTGCGGTCAGCGCCGATCTTGCGCACGGCGTGCAGCACGGTGGTGTGATCGCGCCCGCCGAAGGACTCGCCAATTTCAGGCAGGCTTTTTTGCGTCAGCTCCTTGGCCAGGTACATGGCGATCTGGCGCGGCCTGGCAATGGCGGCGGGACGGCGCTTGCTGTACATGTCAGCCACTTTGATTTTGTAGAAGTCGGCCACGGCCTTCTGGATGTTTTCCACGCTGATCTGGCGGTTCTTGATGGACAGCAGATCGCGCAGCGCCTCTTTGGCCATCTGGATGGAGAGCTTTTCGCCATTGAAGCGCGAGTAGGCCAGCACCTTGTGCAGCGCGCCTTCCAGCTCGCGCACGTTGGAATGCACGCCCTTGGCGATGAAAAAAGCCACTTCTTCGGGCAGCTCCACGTCCACGGCGGCGGCCTTGTTCATCAGGATGGCCACGCGCATCTCGAACTCCGGCGGCTCCAGCGCCACCGTCAGGCCCGAATCAAAGCGCGAGACCAGGCGCTCGTGAATGTTGGTCAGCCCCTTGGGGTAGGTGTCGCTGGTCATCACCACATGGCTTTTCTTGGCCAGCAGCGCCTCGAAGGTGTTGAAGAACTCTTCTTGTGTTTTTTCCTTGTTGCCGGTGAAAAACTGCACGTCGTCGATCAGCAGCAAGTCCAGCGAGTGGTACTTCTCGCGAATGGACTCGAAATTCTTGTTCATGGAGGCGCGCACCACGTCCGAGACGAACTGCTCGGCGTGGATGTAGAGCACGCGCGCTTGCGGATTGAGCTGCTGCAAACGGTTGCCCGTGGCGTGCATCAAGTGCGTTTTGCCCAGGCCCACGCCGCCATAAATGAACAGCGGGTTGTAGAGCTTGCCGGGCGCGCTGGCCACGTGCAGCGCGGCAGCGTGCGCCATGCGGTTGGCGGTGCCTTCCACCATCGTCTCGAAGGTCAGGGACGGATTGAGCTGGCTGCGCGGACGCTCGGCGGGCGCAGGCGTGTCTGCTTGTTGAGGCTCTTGCCGGGCGGTTTGAGTGGTTGGTGCGGCTTGTGCCGGCGCCGGGCGCGCGGCGGCCGCTTTGGGCCGGGCTGCGGGCGCGGCGGCCACGGCCAAGCGCACCTGCACGGGCGCGCCACAGACTTCTTCCAGCGCAGCGGCGATGTGGCCCGCGTATTTCTCGCGCACGAAGTCCAGCTTGAAACGGTTGGGAGCGAACACGGTGACGCTGGCGCCTTCGTCATCCATCTGCGCCGTCAGCGGCTTGATCCAGAGGTCAAACAGCTTCTGGTCGATTTGCTGCGACAGTGCTTCGACGCAAGCGGGCCAGGGCGAAGCGGCGTGCGGGAAGGAAGCAACTGGAGAAGAAGCAGAGGGCGGGCGGGCGGCGCTGGGCATGGAGAGACGGGCGGAAAGCAGCAAACGAAAAACAGAAGGGCGGCAGATGAAGCAGCAGGCCAAAGCGGCGGGCGGCGCCCGGTCGGCGCTGAGCGCAGGGCGCGGAAAGCGCGGCGGCGGGCCAAGCCTGCGGCGCTTGCGCATTCCCATGACAGCGAAAAGGAAACAGGAGTCGAAGCGCGCGGAAAACGGAGCCGGGCAAAAATTCTATCCACAGGCTGCGGCTTGACACAATCCCGCCCCTGATGGCAGGCAATTGCCCGTGCCCGCTGATGATGGCGGAATTTGTGATAATCCGCCGTTTACCTGCGCTGCGGCGCAGCTGCTTTTTTCCGACTCTCGTACTGCAAAAAGGACAAGCATCATGGCCATGAAACGCACTTACCAGCCCTCCAAGATCCGCCGCGCCCGCACGCACGGCTTTTTGGTGCGCATGAAAACGCGCGGCGGCCGCGCCGTCATCAACGCCCGCCGCGCCAAAGGCCGCAAACGCCTGGCCGTCTGAGCCGTCGCGGCGGCTTCAAAAGGCACATGAGCGCAGGGGCAGCAGGCGAACCAGACGCGGCGGGCCGCGCGCTTTCAGCCGCAGCGCCCCGCTCCTGGCTGCGGCTGAAAACGCGCGCCCAATATCAGGCCGTGCTCAAAAATCCGCCAGCATCCCGCACGGCGCATTTCGCGCTGCACCGTCTGGCGTGGAGCGGCAGCGCCGCCGTAACGCCTGCCGAAAGGCAAAAACCGGTCTTCACGCCCGCCAGCGGCGTGTGGCTGGGCGCGATGGCGCCCAAGCGCTGGGCGCGCCGCGCCGTCACACGCAACGCCATCCGGCGCCAGATTTATGCGCTGGGGCAGCAAAAGGCGGGCGGCTGGCCCGCTGGCGCCTGGCTGGTGCGTTTGCGCGCCGGCTTTGACCGCAGCCAGTTTCCCAGCGCTTCATCCACTGCCCTCAAACGCGCCGTTCGCAGCGAGCTGGAGCGGCTTTTCGCGCGCGCCTTGCCGTCTGCAAACACAAAGCCCGCAGCGGATTTACTGCCGCCCGGCCTTTCCTAACCGCCCAATCGCTTCCCGGATTGCCTTTCTTTTCTCGCCATGTGCAAGCTGCTCATTGCCCTGGTTCGCGGCTACCGCCTGTTGCTGTCGCCCTGGCTGGGATCGGCCTGCCGCTTTGAGCCGACTTGCTCTCTTTACGCCATTGAAGCGCTGGAGCGCCACGGTGCGCTGGCAGGCAGCTACCTCACGCTGCGGCGGCTGGGCCGCTGCGGCCCCTGGTGTGCAGGCGGTCATGATCCCGTGCCTGACGCGCCGCCGCGCCTCTGCCGTCTTTTCACTTCGCCGCCGGCTGCTTCACGCCGCCCGCCAGCGTCCGCTTCCCCAACCGAACCAACTCCATGAACGACATTCGCCGCACCATCCTGTGGGTCGTTTTTGCCCTCTCCAGCATCTTGCTGTGGGACAAATGGCAGGTCCACAACGGCCGCCCGGCCACGTTCTTTCCCAGCCCGGCGGCCACAGCCCAGGGGCCGCAAGGCGCGGGCGCTGCGCCTTCAGCCGTGCCTGCGGCCACGGGCGCATCCGGCGCTTCTGCGCTTTTGCCCGGCCAGGCCGCGCCAGCCGCTCTGCAACCGGCCAGCGAGCGCATCGAAGTCACCACCGACGTGATGAAGCTCGTGTTCGATACCCGGGGCGGCTCCATCATCCACAGCGAATTTCTGGCGTATGACGAGGCGGGCCGCCCCGGCAAACCCTTCGTGCTGCTGGACGACAGCCGCGAGCGCATCTACCAGGCCCAGTCCGGCCTGGCCAACCCGCAAGGCGCGCCTTTGCCCACGCACGAAACCGTCATGCAGTTCAGCGGCGAGCGCGCGCTCAAGGACGGCGAAAACACCCTTACCCTGCGCTTTGAATCGCCCGAAATCGGCGGCGTCAGACTTGTAAAAACCTACACGCTGGAGCGCGGCTCCTACGTCATCCACACTGCGCACGAAATCATCAACGGCGGCCAGCAGCCCGTTTCGCCTCAGCTCTACGTTCAGCTGGTGCGCGATGGCGGCAAGGAAGCGGGCGAGACCGGCTTTTATTCCACCTTCACCGGCCCGGCCTTCTACACGCCCGAAAAGAAATACCAGAAGGTTGAATTCAAAGACATCGCCAAAGGCGACGCCAGCTACCAGAAAACATCGCCAAACGGCGGCTACGTCGCCATGGTGCAGCACTACTTCGCCAGCGCCTGGGCCTTCGATGAACAAACCGCGCTGGAAAACTCCGCCCGCCAGGTGTCGCCCAACCTGTATGCAGCCACCATGCTCACGCAGCCCAGGCTGGTAGCGCCCGGCGCAAGCGAAACGCTCAATGCGCGCCTGTTCATCGGCCCGCAAATCGAAACCGTGCTGGAGCATGTGGCCCCCGGCCTGGAACTGGTCAAGGACTATGGCTGGTTCACCATCCTCTCCAAGCCGCTGTATGCCCTGCTCAACTGGCTGCACAGCCTGCTGGGCAACTGGGGCTGGGCCATCGTCGCCCTGGTCGTGCTGCTGAAAATCGCCTTCTACTGGCTCAACGCCAAGGCCTACGCCAGCATGGCGAAGATGAAAGCCATCAGCCCGCGCATCACGGCCCTGCGCGAGCGCTACAAGGACAAGCCGCAAGACATGCAGCGCGAGATGATGCGCATCTACCGCGAAGAAAAAGTGAACCCCCTGGGCGGCTGCCTGCCCATCCTGATCCAGATTCCGGTGTTCATTGCCCTGTACTGGGTGCTGCTGTCCAGCGTGGAAATGCGCGGCGCGCCCTGGATTCTGTGGGTCACTGACCTGTCGGTGAAAGACCCCTACTACATCCTGCCGCTGGTCATGGCGCTCACCACCCTGTTTCAAACGGCGCTCAACCCGCTGCCGCCCGATCCCATGCAGGCCAAGATGATGTGGATCATGCCGCTCGTGTTCAGCGTCATGTTCTTCTTCTTCCCTGCGGGCCTGGTGCTCTACTGGATCACCAACAACATCCTCACCATCGCCCAGCAGTGGATCATCAACACGCGCCTGGGCGTGCCACCGCAGTTCAACCTGCCCAAGTTCAAGTAAAACGAAAAAGCCCGCAATTGCGGGCTTTCTCGCGTTTGTCCGCGCACCGTTTTTGGGAATGCGTTGCGGAAGGAGGCGGCGCTTCAACGCAGATGTGTTCGCTTCCGCCTTGCGGCGGCCTTTCACGGCAAAGCGAAGTTCTGACGTTGGACAAACGCGCTGGTCACATGTCCTATCGCCCGCAAATCTTCAGAGCGTGTTCACAATCTGCCCGGAATGGCGAAAAGCGCAAGCTCAGGCGGGCTTGCGGGCGATTGACCGCTGCGCGCCCCTGAGCGGATGGCACCCACCAAATGGCATCAGAAACAGGAGCGAATTTGGGAGGCATGAAACACTGCTTTGCGCAATCCCTACTAGGACATCATGCTATTGATAAAGTAGCAAAATATTGCCTGCCCGCTTTTTCGAGATGAGGCCAAAAGCAGATTCAAAGGCACTCTTGAAGGCACAGGCAACAGGTGGCAGATGCTGGATGCACCTCTGTCATGCTTGTCTATTCATAGCTGAATGTCCTCGTGAAATTTGCGCGAAACGGCGGTTTCTGCCTCGTAAGTTCGCTCCTATCTTTGAGGCAATATGACAAGCTGGTTTTGCTGTTTGACAAAGCCTTGCTGCATGGCGAACCTTTCGGAGGCGCCTTTGGCATCTATGCACGGATTGCGGGCGGTTTTCTACCAAGCTTTGGCCAGCTGGCCAAAGCCTGCTGGGGCCTGCTGCTCGTCTGCGAAGCTCACGATTTCATAAGCGTCGGGCTGCGCCAGCAGTGCGCGCAGCAGCTGGTTGTTCAGCGCATGGCCAGAGCGGAAAGCGCTGTAGGCTGCCAGCATGGCGTGGCCTATGCAATAGAGGTCGCCAATGGCATCCAGGATCTTGTGCTTGGCAAATTCTTCGTCGTAGCGCAGGCCATCGGGGTTGAGCACTTTCACGTCGTCCATCACGATGGCGTTATCCAGTCCGCCGCCCAGCGCCAGGCCATGTGAGCGCATGGCTTCGACATCGCGGCTGAAGGCGAAGGTGCGCGCGCGCGCGATGTCACGGCTGTAGCGGCCTGATCCCAGATCAAACGTCACGCGTTGCGTGGTCGCGTCCACGGCGGGGTGGCTGAATTCGATTTCAAAGCTCAGTGTGAAGCCGTGCAGCGGCTCCAGCCGCGCCCATTTGAGCTGAGGCCCTTCGCCTTCGTGCACTTCCACGGGCCGCTTGACGCGCACGAACCGCTTGGGCGCGGGCTGGATCTCGATGCCCGCGCTTTGGAGGAGATAGACGAAAGCGGAGGCGGAGCCGTCCAGAATGGGAACTTCTTCCGCCGTGATGTCGATGTAGAGGTTGTCAATGCCCACGCCTGCACAGGCCGACATCAGGTGTTCGATGGTGCGTACGCGCACGTCGCCTTGAGTCAAGGTGGTAGCCAAGCGCGTGTCATTGACCGAATCGGCGCGCACGGCAATGGTGACGGGCGCGGCCAGGTCGATGCGCCGGAACACGATGCCCGTGTTCACGGGCGCGGGGCGCAGCGTCAGCTCAACGCGCTTGCCGCCGTGCAGGCCAACGCCTGCGGCGTGGACGATGGATTTGAGGGTGCGTTGCGCAAGCATGGTTTCAGGTGATCGGAGCGCGTCAGCAAAAAAGCCGGTGACGCAAGTGGCAAAAGGCCGGATGGCTTTTTGCACAGCCATCCAGCCTCTTGGGGGCAGGGCGCCTGGAACGTGCGCGAAATTCAGTCTGCCTGCTTGCGCAAAAAGGCAGGAATGTCGTAGTTATCCACTCCGCCGCTGACGGCCGGGCGCGCGGCGGGCGCTCCGGGGCGGGCGGCGCCTGCGCGCGCAGGCGAGGCGCGAAACGCCGAGGAAGACAGGCCCAGGTGACCGAAGTCGGAGGTCTGGAAGCCATTGCCTGCGGCGGGCGTGGACAGCATCACGTTGTCCGTGCCCGTGCGCAAGCCGCCTTGCAGCACCGACATGGGCTGGCGCATGGCGTTGGGATTGGACAGGCCCGTGGCCACCACGGTCACGCGGATTTCATCGCCGAGCGCATCGTCATAAGCCGCGCCATAGATGGTTTGCGCTTCAGGCGAGGCATAGTGGCGAATGGCCTCCATGGCCGTTTTGGATTCGTTCAGCTTGAGCGAACCGCGCGCCGCCGTGATGAGCACCAGCACGCCACGCGCGCCGGAGAGATCAATGCCTTCCAGCAAGGGGCAGGCCACGGCTTTCTCTGCGGCAATGCGGGCGCGATCGGGGCCGCTGGCCGTCGCCGTTCCCATCATGGCTTTGCCGGGTTCGCTCATGACGGTGCGCACGTCTTCAAAGTCCACGTTCACGAAGCCATAGTCGTTGATGATTTCAGCGATGCCGCCCACGGCGTTTTTCAGCACATCGTTGGCTTCGGCGAAGGCGTCTTCCTGCGTGATGTCGTCGCCCAGCACGTCAAGCAGTTTTTCATTGAGCACCACGACCAGCGAATCGACGTTGGCCTCCAGCTCCTGCAAGCCCGCCTCGGCATTGGCCATGCGGCGTCCGCCTTCCCATTCAAACGGCTTGGTGACCACGCCCACGGTCAGAATGCCCATGTCCTTGGCAATACGCGCAACCACGGGAGCCGCGCCGGTGCCCGTGCCGCCGCCCATGCCTGCCGTGATGAACAGCATGTGCGCGCCCCGGATGGCCTGGCGGATTTCGTCGGCGGCGGCTTCAGCGGCTTCGCGGCCCTTGTCAGGCTTGCTGCCAGCGCCCAAGCCGCTGGTGCCCAGCTGAATGGCCTGACCCGCGCGGGTACGGCCCAACGCTTGCGCATCCGTATTGGCACTAATGAATTCGACGCCTTGCACATTGCGGTTAATCATGTGATCTACGGCGTTGCTGCCGCCGCCGCCTACGCCGATGACTTTGATGCGTGTTCCTGTATTGAAGCCGCTGGCATCGGTGTCGATCATTTCAATGGGCATTTTTCTGTCCTTTATTTGGTTTTCTGTGCTGTCACAGAGGGAAAGTCAATGAAATCTTTTGCTACAACCCCGGATGATCCGGAGAATGAATAAACCAAGGCATTATTTTGCAGGAAATATGGCGCTCATGTCATAGATTCCCTATAAAAAAGTCCCTGATACGGCTGAACATCAATTTGATGCCGCCCGCTTCTGCGGCTTTGAAGCCACGCATGCGCGCCAGGCGCGCTTCTTCCAGCAAACCCATGACCGTGGCCACCCGAGGGTGCGCCAGCATGTCGGACATTTCCTGCGCGCGCCTGGGCACGGCCACGCGCACGGGTTTGAGAAAAATGTCTTCGCCCAGATCAACCATGCCCGGCATGGAGGCGCTGCCGCCTGTCAGCACGATGCCTGCGGATTGCATCTGCTCTTCCAGGCCGGACTCGTGAATGACTTGCTGCACGAGGGAGAAGATTTCAACCACGCGCGGCTCGATCACGCCCGCCAGCGCCTGCTTGCTGATCTGGCGCAAGTCTTGCTCGCCCATGCCGCTCACGTCCACATCCACTTCGCGGGGCGCCAGCATCTGCTTGGCCACGCCATGCTCCACCTTGGTGTGCTCGGCGTTTTCCATGGTGGTGTGCAGGCCGATGGCGATGTCGCTGGTCATCAGCTCGCCCGCAATGGGAATGACGGCCGTGTGGCGTATGGCGCCGCCAAAGAAGATGGACACATCGGTCGTGCCCGCGCCAATGTCCACGCAGACGGCGCCCAGCTCGCGCTCGTCGTCCGTCAGAACGGCCAGGCCCGAAGCCAGCGGGTTGAGCATGATCTGGTCCACCTCCAGGCCGCAGCGGCGCACGCACTTGAGCACGTTTTCGGCCGCGCTTTGCGCGCCGGTGACGATGTGCGCGCGCGTTTGCAGCCGTTTGCCGCTCATGCCCACGGGTTCGCGCACCAGATTGCCGTCGATGATGAATTCCTGCGGTTCCACCAGCAGCAGGCGCTGGTCGGCCGCCGTGTTGACGGTCTTGGCCGAATCCACCGCGCGCGCCACGTCTTGCACGGTGACTTCCTTGCCCTTGACCATCACCATGCCGCTGGTGTTGAGGCTGCGGATATGGCTGCCTGTCAGGCCCGTGTGAACGCGGCTGATGTTGCAGCCCGCCGTCTGCTCGGCCTCCTTGATGGCTTGGTCAATGCTGCCTACCGTGGCTTCAATGTCCACCACCACGCCGCGCTTGATGCCCTTGCTGGCCGCTGTGCCCAGCCCTACCAGGCGCAGCTGGCCGTCGGGCTGCACTTCGCAAGTCACGGCCATGACTTTGGCGGTGCCTATGTCCAGGCCGGTGATCAGGTTCTTGTGTTCTTTCGCCATAACGTTTCTCTTGTGCGTCCTTTCTCCTGAAGTCAGGGCTGTGCGTGAGTGGTGCTGATGCCGTGCAGCCGCAAGGCGTAGCCGCCGGAGTGGCGCAAGTCCGCCGAGGCAATGGCTTGCGGCTGGCGCTGGTGGCGCGCCGCCACTTCGCCCGCCGTGGCCGCGAACTGCGCCAGGCGCGTGGCCAGCTCGTCCGCCGTGCCGCCGCCCAGCTCCAACGTGGCGTTCTGGTTCAGGCGGGCGCGCCAGTTGCCGCGCTCAAGCAAGGTCAGCTCCTGCATGCGCAGGCCAAGAGGCGCGAGCAGGGGCGCCAGCCGCTGATACATGGCCAGCACTTCGGCCGCCTGATCCGGCGGCCCATCCAGCCGGGGCATGGAAGACATGGATCCGGATGCAGCCGTTTCGCTTTCCGGCGCCAGACCGTCAGGATCGGCGCTGCCGTCGTCGTCTCCATCCTGCCCGTCAAAGATTTCGCCTTGGGCATTGAGCAGCTGCTTGCCCTCTTCTCCCCAGTAGGCCACGGGCACGTGCTCCTGCAAGGTCACGTGCAGCAGATTCGGGAACTCCCGCCGCACCACGGCCCGCCGCACCCAGGGGGCGGATTCAAAAGCCGCTTGCGCCTGCGCCATTTGCAGGGTGATGAAGTTGCCCTGCAGCAGCGGCACGATGTTGGCTTGCAGGCTGCTTGCGCTGTTGTGCTCCACATCGCCATCCACGGTGATTCGCCCTATGGCGAACACGGGCTGGCGCAGCGCCCACCATGCGGCAGCGGCCACGCACGCCAGCGCCACGCCGGCCAGCAGCAATCTGGCGGCGAAGTCCATCAGGCGCACGTCCCACGACGCCATGGCGGGCGCGCCGCTCATGCGCGGCCCTCCGCGTAGTCCAGCGTGGCCTCGGCCAGCAGGCGCAGGCACAAGTCCTCGTAGTCCAGGCCCGTGGCGCGGGCGGCCATGGGCGCGAGGGAGTGGCTGGTCATGCCGGGCGAGGTGTTGATCTCCAGCAGCCAGGGCTGGCGCGTGGCGCGGTCAATCATTACGTCCAGCCGCCCCCAGCCACGGCAGCCGATCACGCGATAGGCGCGCTCGGCCAGGGCATGCAGCCGGGCTTCTTCCTGCGGCGGCAGGCCGCTGGGCACGTGGTAGCGCGTGTCGTTGCTGAGGTATTTGTGCTCGTAGTCGTAGTTGCCGCCTGGCGCTTCAATGCGCACGGTGGCTTGTGCTTGCGCCGTCTCGCCCGCGCCCAGCACCAGGCAAGTCACTTCCTCGCCGTCTATGAACTGCTCGCACAGCACGTCGGCGTCCAGGCGGGCAGCGGCTTCAACGGCGGCGGCCAGCTCGCCGGCCTGCATGACTTTGGTCAGCCCCAGCGAAGAGCCTTCGCGTGCGGGCTTGACGATGAGCGGCAGCCCCAGCGTCTGCACCACCTCTTGCAACTTCTGCGGGGCATGGCCGCCCTGGCGCAAAAAGACGTGGCGCGGCGTGGGCAGCCCTTCGGCCAGCCACACGCGCTTGGTCATGATTTTGTCGATGGCAATGCTGCAAGCCTGCACGCCCGCGCCGGTGTAGGGCAGGCCCAGCAGCTCCAGCGCACCCTGCACGGTGCCGTCTTCGCCGTAGCGGCCATGCAAGGCGATGAAGCAGCGGGCAAAGCCTTCGCGCCGCAGCTCGCCCAAGTCGCGCTCTGCGGGGTCGAAAGGGTGGGCGTCCACACCGCGCGCGCGCAGCGCCTGCAAAACGCCCTGTCCCGATTGCAACGAGATTTCGCGCTCCGACGAGCGCCCGCCCATGAGAACGGCCACTTTGCCAAACGGCTTGTCTTGCACGGTCATGCTGTTTTCTTTCAATGAATCATCAGGCTGCGATTTTGATAGCAGGCCGGGCCTGTTCCACCACTTTGGCGGGCACGCTGCCGATGGAACCCGCGCCCATGCACATCACCACGTCGCCCGCGCGCGCGTGGGTCAGGATGGCTTGCGGCATGTCGGCAATGTCGTCCACGAACACCGGCTCCACCTGGCCTGCCACGCGCAGCGCGCGCGCCAGCGTGCGGCCATCGGCGTGGGCCACAGGCTCTTCGCCGGCGGCGTACACCTCGGCCAGCAGCACGGCGTCGGCGCTGCCGATGACTTTCACGAAATCCTCGAAGCAGTCGCGCGTGCGGCTGTAGCGGTGCGGCTGGAAGGCCAGCACCAGCCGCCGCCCCGGAAACGCGCCGCGCGCCGCCGCCAGCGTGGCCGCCATTTCCACGGGGTGGTGGCCGTAGTCGTCTATCAGCGTGAAGCGCCCGCCTCCGGCGGCCTGCACTTCGCCGTAGCGCTGGAAGCGCCGGCCCACGCCGTTGAATTCGGCCAGGGCTTTTTGCACGGCCGCGTCAGGCAGGTTCAGCTCGGTGGCAATGGCAATGGCGGCCAGCGCGTTGAGCACGTTGTGCTCGCCCGCCAGATTGAGCGTGACGGGCATGTCCGGCAGGCGTATGCCATTGGCGCGCTGCACCGTGAACTGCATCTGGCCGCCAGCGGCGCGCACGTCCACGGCGCGCACTTGCGCATCCTGGCCAAAGCCGTAGGTCGTCACGGGGCAGTTCACCTCTTGCAGGATTTCGCGCACCGCCGGGCTTTCCACGCACAGCACGGCCACGCCGTAAAAGGGCATGCGGTGCAGGAAGTCGACAAAGGCTTTTTTCAGCCGCGCGAAGTCGTGGCCGTAGGTTTCCATGTGGTCGGCGTCGATGTTGGTGACGGCCGCCATCACGGGCATGAGGTTGAGAAACGACGCGTCCGATTCATCCGCCTCGGCCACGATGTATTCGCCCGCGCCCAGCCGCGCATTGACGCCGGCGCTGTTGAGCCGCCCGCCAATCACGAACGTAGGGTCCAGCCCCGCCTCGGCCAGCACGCTGGCCACCAGGCTGGTGGTGGTGGTTTTGCCGTGCGTGCCCGCAATGGCGATGCCCTTGCGCAGGCGCATCAGCTCGGCCAGCATCACGGCGCGCGGCACCACGGGAATGCGCTTTTCGCGCGCGGCCAGCACCTCCGGGTTGTCGGGCTTGACGGCGGTGGAAGTCACCACGGCGTCAGCGCCCTCGATGTGCGCGGCCTCGTGTCCCACGAAGGCGCGTATGCCCAGCTGCTGCAAGCGCCGCAGCGTGGCGCTGTCGGCCAGGTCCGAGCCGCTGATGACGTAGCCCAGGTTGTGCAGCACTTCGGCGATGCCGCTCATGCCGGCGCCGCCCATGCCGACGAAGTGAATGCGGCGTATGGCTTGTTTCATGGTGTCAGGTCTTTCACGATGTCCAGGGCCTCTGTCTGCGCGTCTGCACAACTGGATAATTCGCTTCTTTTTCCATAGCTTGATGTCCTAGTGAAACGTGCGCAGCAGGCGTTTTTCGATGCCTTTGATTTGCTCCTGATTTCGGAGTAACTTGATGGAATGGCGCAGGCGTGCCTTCCAGCCTGCTCCGGCCCGTCCGGCCTGATGGAACGAGGGCCTTGCGCTCTCATCCTGGCAGCAAGGGGCAAGACTGGGGCGTTCATGGCTGGCGCAGCTCCTGGCAGGCGTCGGCCACGGCCTGCGCCGCGCCGGTTTTCTGTTTCTCCCGGGCCGCCTGCGCCTGCTTGAGCAGCGCACTGCGGCTGGCGCTGCCCAGCAGGCGCGCGAGCTTTTGCGGCGTGAGATCGGCCTGCTGAATCAGCTGGCCCGCGCCGGCATCGGTCAGAAAGCGCGCGTTGGCGCTCTGGTGGTCATCCACGGCGTAGGGAAAAGGCACGAACAGCGCGGCCGCGCCCACGGCGGCCAGCTCCGTCACCGTGGCCGCGCCCGCGCGGCAAATCACCCAGTCGGCATCGGCAAACGCCTGCGCCATGTCGTCAATGAAGGGCACGGTTTCGGCCTGCACGCCAGCGGCGGCGTAGGCGGCCTTGAGCGCATCAATCTGCTTGGCGCCGCTTTGGTGCAGCACCTGCGGGCGCTCGCCTTCAGGCAGCAGGGCCAGCGCCTGCGGCACGATGTCATTGAGCGCCTTCGCGCCCAGGCTGCCGCCCACCACCAGCAGGCGCAGCGGGCCGCTGCGGCCCGCAAAGCGTTCGGCAGGCGGCGGCACTTGCAAAAAGGCCGATCGCAACGGGTTGCCCACCCATTCGCCGCGCGGCAGCGCGCCCGGAAAGGCGGTGAACACGCGCCGCGCCAGCCGCGCCAGCAGCCGGTTGGACAGGCCCGCCACCGAGTTCTGCTCGTGCAGCACCAGCGGCTTGCCGCACAAGGCGCCTGCCAGCGCGCCCGGCACGGTCACGTAGCCGCCCATGCCAATCAGCACGTCGGGCCGCACGCGGCGCACCACGGCACGCGCCTGGCGCAAGGCGCGCCACAGCCGCCAGGGCAGCGCCAGCAGCGCGCGCCAGCCCTTGCCGCGCACGCCGCCAAATTCAATGGCCTCAAAGGCAAAGCCGCGCGGCGGCGCCAGCTGCTCTTCCATGCTGCCGGGCGTGCCCAGCCAGTGCACGCGCCAGCCGCGCGCGCGCAGCTCTTCGGCCACGGCCAGGCCGGGAAAGATGTGGCCGCCGGTGCCGCCGGCCATCATCAGGGCGCAAGGCGGCGGGTTCTGGCTTGTCTGGTTTGCCTGGCTCATGCGCGTGCTCCATAGCCGTACATCAGCTGGCGGTTTTCCGCGTCCACGCGCAGCACGATGGCCAGCGCCACCAGATTGACCACCAGCGCCGAGCCGCCGTAGCTCATGAGCGGCAGCGTCAGCCCCTTGGTGGGCAGCGCGCCCAGATTCACGCCGATGTGAATGAACGCCTGAAAGCCCAGCCACAGGCCGATGCCCTGCGCCACCAACCCCGAATACACGCGGTCAATGGCGATGGCCTGCCGCCCGATGAGCAGGATGCGGCGCGTCAGCCACATGAAGGCCAGCGTCACGCACACCACGCCCGCCAGGCCCAGCTCTTCGCCGATGACGGCCAGCAGAAAGTCGGTGTACGGCTCGGGCAGCCAGTGCAGCTTTTCCACGCTTGCGCCCAGCCCCACGCCCCACAGCTCGCCGCGCCCCAGCGCGATGAGCGCCTGCGTGAGCTGGTAGCCCTTGTTGCGGGCGTTCTCCGGATCCCAGGGGTTCATGAAGGCCAGCATGCGGGCGCGCCGCATGTCCGAGAAGTACAGGATGAGCGCCATTACCGCCGCCGTGAGCGCCAGCACGATCAGGAAGATGCGCCAGTTCACCCCGCCCAGCCACAAAATGCCCAGCGCGATGATGGCGATCACGATGAAAGTGCCCATGTCCGGCTGCTTCATCAGCAAAATGCCCAGCAGGCCCACAATGCCCACCAGCGGAAACACCGTGCGCACGAAGCCATCGCCGCTCTCGATGCGCCGCACCATGTAGCCCGCCACGTAAAGCGGCGTGACGACTTTCAGCAGCTCCGCCGGCTGGAAAGTGAACACGCCAAAGTTGATCCAGCGCCGCGCGTTGTTGTAGACCACGCCCACGCCCGGCAGCAGCACGGCGATCAGCAGCGCCAGCATGGCCGCGAAAATCCAGGGCGAGGCCCGCTCCCACCACAGCATGGGCACCTGAAAGGCCAGCGCGGCGGCAATCAGGCCGATGACCATCCACTTGAGCTGCCCCAGCAGGAAGTTGTAGGGCGACAGGTGTGCAAAGCGCGGGCTGTCGGGCAGCGCGATGGTGGCCGAAAACACCATGACCAGCCCCAGCGCGAGCAGGCACGCGGCCACCCAGATCAGCGCCTGATCCATCTCCGGCACGCGCGTGGGCGTGCTGGCCACGCGCACGTATTGCGCGCCGCCAATGCGCACGGGCAAATCGTCCACCGCCGCACGGGCCGGGCGCGCGGCCCAGCCCGCGCCAAACAGGGATGCAAACCACTGCCTCACGGCGCGGCCTCCAGCAGCGCGCCCGCTTCGGCGGCCTGCGCCTGCACGGCTTGCGCGAAGGCTTCGGCGCGGTGCGCGTAGTCGCGGAACATGTCCATGCTGGCGCAGGCGGGCGAGAGCAGCACGGCGTCGCCCGGCTGCGCGGCGCGGCGGCACAGGGCCACGGCCTCGTCCATGCTGGCGGCCTCGTGCAGGCTGACGCCAGCGCCAGCCAGCGCCTGGCGGATTTGCGGCGCATCGCGCCCGATCAGCACCACCGCGCGGGCGCAGCGCGCCACGGGCGCGGCCAGCGGCGAAAAATCCTGCCCCTTGCCCAGCCCGCCCAGAATGACAACCAGCTTGCGGCCGGCCCCCAGCCCTTGCAGGGCCGCCACGGTGGCGCCCACGTTCGTGCCCTTGCTGTCGTCAAAGTATTCGACCCCGGCAAAGCAGCCTATGGATTGCACGCGGTGCGGCTCGCCCCGGTATTCGCGCAGGCCGTAGAGCATGGGCGCCAGCGGGCAGCCTGCCGCGTGCGCCAGCGCCAGCGCCGCCAGCGCGTTGAGCGCGTTGTGGCGGCCCTGAATGCGCAGGGCGTCTGCGGGCATGAGGCGCTGCAAGTGCAGCGCATCGTCCGCGCCTCTTGGGCCTTCGGCATCGTGCGCGCGCACCAACCAGGTCATGCCATGAACCGTTTCCAGCCCGTAATCGCCTGGCTGCGCGGGCAGGCCGCTGCCAAAAGTGATGACCGTGCGCGGCGCGGGCCGGGGCGCTCCTTTGATCGATCCTTTGGCTGTTTTCGCCGCCACGGGCGCGGGGCGCATGGCGGCCACCCATTCGTCATCGCGGTTGAGCACCATCGCGCCAGCTGCGCCAAACACGCGCGCCTTGGCCGCCGCGTAAGCCTGCATGCTGCCGTGCCAGTCCAGATGGTCTTGCGTGACGTTGAGCACGGTGGCCGCCGCCGGCTCGAAGGCATGCGCGGCGTCCAGCTGAAAGCTGGACAGCTCCAGCACCCAGACATCGGGCAGGGCATCGGCTTGCAGCCTTTCGGTGAGCGTGTCCAGCAGCGTGGGGCCGATGTTGCCGGCCACGGCCACTGTTTTGCCCGCGCGCTCTGCGAGCTGGCCCGTGAGCGCCGTCACGGTGGTCTTGCCATTGGTTCCCGTGATGGCGATGACGGCGGGCGCGTAGCCGCGCTGCGCCTTCAGATCAGCCAGCGCCTGGCTGAACAAGTCCAGCTCGCCCGCCACGGTCACGCCGCGCCGCGCCGCTTCGTCCAGCACGGGCTGCAACTGGGCCGGGGCCAGGCCGGGGCTGCGCAGCACGCAAGTCACGGTTTCATCCACCAGGCTGGCGGTCAGTGCGCCGCCCGCAAAGCGCACGCCTTCAGGCAGGCTGGCGCGCTGCGGCGGAGCCTCGCGCGTGTCGGCCACCGTCACCTGGTCGCCCTGGCGCAAGCGCCAGCGCGCCATCGCCAGCCCCGAAAGGCCCAGACCCAGAATCAGCACGTGTGCGCCCATCGCCTTACCTCAGCTTCAGCGTTGCCAGCCCGGCCATGCACAGCAGCATGGTGATGATCCAGAAGCGGATGACCACTTGCGTTTCGGCCCAGCCCTGTTTTTCAAAGTGATGGTGCAGCGGCGCCATCTTCAGCAGCCGCCGGCCTTCGCCGTAGCGGCGTTTGGTGTATTTGAAATAGGCCACTTGCGCGACGACCGACAGCACCTCGGCCACGAACACGCCGCCCATGATGGCCAGCACGATTTCCTGGCGCACCACCACGGCCACCGCGCCCAGCGCGCCGCCCAGCGCCAGCGCGCCCACATCGCCCATGAACACGCGCGCCGGCGGCGCGTTGAACCACAAAAAGGCCAGGCCCGCGCCCATCATGGCGGCGCAAAACACCAGCACTTCTCCCGCGCCGGGAATGAAGGGAAACAGCAGGTATTTCGAGAACACCGCGCTGCCGCTCACGTAGGCGAAGATGCCCAGCGAGGAGCCGACCATGATGACCGGCATGATGGCCAGCCCGTCCAGCCCGTCGGTGAAGTTCACGGCGTTGCTGGAGCCGACGATGACGCAAAAGCTCAGCGCCACAAAACCCAGCACGCCCGCCGGGTAGCCGATTTCCTTGAAAAACGGCACCAGCAGCGTCAGCCGCGCGGCGTTTTCGGGCGCGAAATCCAGCGGCAGACCCGCCGCCACCCATTGCGTGAACAGCGCCCAGGCTTCCTGCGTGGAATTGCCCAGCAGGCTGAAGGCCAGCAGCAGCACGGCCAGCAGGCCCACCAGCGTTTGCCACATGAATTTCTCGCGCGAGCGCATGCCCTCCGGGTCTTTGCGCACCACCTTGCGCCAGTCGTCCACCCAGCCGATGGCGCCAAAGCCAAAAGTCACCAGCAGCACGATCCACACGAAGCGGTTGGAGAGGTCAAACCACAGCAGCGTGGCCACCGCAATGGCCAGCAGCACCAGCACGCCGCCCATCGTGGGCGTGCCGTTTTTGGCCAGGTGCGTCTGCATGGCGTAAGTGCGCACGGGCTGGCCGATCTTCAGCTCCGTCAGGCGGCGGATGACCCAGGGGCCAAAGGCAATGCCGATCAGCAGCGCCGTCATGGCGGCCATGACGGCGCGAAAGGTGATGTATTGAAAGATGCGCAGAAAGCCCCACTCGGGCATCACGCCTTGCAGCCACGCGGCCAGATTAAGCAGCACCGCTTGCTCCTTGTTGTTCCAGTGTCCGCACGAGCCGCTCCATCTGCATGAAGCGCGAACCCTTGACGGCGATGCAGCCCGCTTGCGGCAGCAGCGCCAGCGCCGCCGCTTGCAGGGCATCCATGTTTTCAAAATGACGGCCGCCCGCGCCAAAGGCCCGCACGGCGTGCGGCGTCAGCCCGCCCAGCGCCAGCAAATGCGTGACGCCCCGGCTGCGGGCATACGCGCCCGCTTCGGCATGAAAAGCCGCGCCCTGGCGGCCCACCTCGCCCATGTCGCCCAGCGCCAGCACGCGCGGGGCGGGCATGCCCGCCAGCACGTCAATGAGCGCCAGCACGGAATCGGGGTTGGCGTTGTAGGTGTCGTCAATCAGCGTGACGGCGCGGCCTGCCACGTGCAGCAGCGCCGCGCGCGAGCGGCCCGCCACGGGGCGAAAGGCTGTCAGCCCTGCCGCCATCGCCTCAACCGGCGCGCCCGCCGCCACGGCGCAGGCCAGCGCGGCCAGCGCGTTGAGCAGGTTGTGGCGGCCTGCGGCGTGCAGGCTGAAAGCCACTTCGCCCACGGGCGTGACGGCGCTGGCGCGCCAGCTTTCGCCTTGCCAGAGCGCCTCGCGCGCGAACACGCCCGCGCCTGCGGCCTGCTCTCCAAATGAAAGCAGGCGGTGCGGCCCCGCAAGCGATGCCCACAGCTTTTCATGGGCATCGCCCGCCGGAAAAATGGCCGTGCCGCCTGTTTGCAGGCAGCCAAAGACACTGCCGTTTTCCCGCGCCACGGCTTCCACGCCCGGCATGAATTCCTGGTGCTCGCGCTGCGCGTTGTTCACCAGCGCCACGGCAGGCGCGGCCATGCGGGCCAGCACGGCGATTTCGCCGGGGTGGTTCATGCCCAGCTCCACCACGGCCACGCGGTGTGCGGGGCGCAGGCGCAGCAGGGTCAGCGGCACGCCCACGTCGTTGTTCAGGTTGCCTTGCGTGGCCAGCGCGGCGCTGCCGTGCCAGGCGCGGAAGATGGCGGCCAGCATTTGCGTGACCGTGGTTTTGCCGTTGCTGCCCGTCACGGCCACCAGCGGCCCGGCAAAGCAGCGGCGGCGCCAGCCAGCGGCCATTTGCCCCAGCGCGCGGCGGGCATCGGGCGCGGCTAGGCCGGGCAGGCCGCTGGCTTGCAGCTGCGGCCAGCTGGCGGTATCCACCAGCGCGCAGGCCGCGCCTTTGCGCGCGGCTTCGGGCAGAAAGTCAGCGGCGTTGAAGCGCTCGCCGCGCAGCGCCACGAACAAGTCGCCCGGCGCGAGCGTGCGCGTGTCGGTATGCACGCGGGCCACGGGCGTGGCCGCATCGCCTGCCAGCTGCGCGCCTTCCACCCATTGCGCCACTTCGCCCAGCGTCAGGCCCATGTCTTGCGCCGCCGGGTCGTTGTCAGAGGTTGGTTTGCTATTGCTTTGATAGCTGAAAGTCCCCGTATTCAAAGGACCTGCGCCGGTTTTGGCTCTGTTTCGGGCCAAGGCGCGGCGGGCTTCGGCCTGATCCGAGAAAGGGCGGCGCTCACCCTTGATTTCCTGATAGTCCTCATGGCCCTTGCCGGCGATCAGCACCACGTCCGCCGGCTGGGCCGCCTGCAAGGCCAGGGCGATGGCGCGGGCGCGGTCAGGCTCGGCGCGCGGCTGGCTGCCGGGCGGCAGACCGCGCAGCACGTCGGCCATGATGGCTTGCGGGTCTTCGCCGCGCGGGTTGTCGCTGGTGACGAGCACTTCATCGGCCAGCCGCGCGGCGGCCGCGCCCATCAGCGGGCGCTTGCTTTTGTCGCGGTTGCCGCCGCAGCCGAACACGGCCCAGAGCCGCCCGCCGCGCGCAGCCGCCAGCGGGCGCAAGGCTTGCAGGGCTTTTTCCAGCGCGTCGGGCGTGTGGGCGTAGTCCACCACGGCCAGCGGCTGGCCGGCCGCGGCAATTTGCTCCATGCGGCCCGGCACGGCGGGCAGGCGGCTGCACGCACGCGCGGCGGCGGCCAGCGGCACGCCCAGCGCGCGCATGGCGGCCATCACGCCCAGCACATTGCTGACGTTGTAGGCGCCCACCAGCTCTGTTTGCAGCGCGCGGGGCGCGCTGCCTGCTTCATGCACGGTGAAGGCCAGCCCTTGCGGGCGCTGCTCCAGTCCGCTGGCCCACAGGCGCGCGCCTGCGGCGGGCGCTGCGCCGCCCTGGCACAGCGCGTAGCCCCACACGTCCACGCCGCGCTGGCCGGTGGCTTCGGCCAGCGCGGGGCCTTGCGGGTCGTCCAGGTTGATGACGGCCGCTTGCAGGCCGGGCCAGGCAAACAGCGCGGCCTTGGCCTGCCAGTAAGCCTGCATGCTGCCGTGCCAGTCCAGATGGTCTTGCGTGAAGTTGGTGAACACGGCCACGCGCACGGCCAGCCCGGCCATGCGGCGCTCGGCCAGGCCGATGGAAGAGGCCTCCATCGCGCACGAGCGCGCGCCTTCGTCCAGCATGCGGCGCAGCCCGGCTTGCAGCTGCACGGGGTCGGGCGTGGTCAGGCCCGTGGCCTGCAAGCGGCCCGGCAGGCCCATGCCCAAAGTGCCCGCAAAGCCGCATGGATTCAGCGCAGGCAGCTCCTGATCTGATAGCAAACCGGGATGCGAGAGCGCCGCCGCCAGCCACCAGGCGCTGGAGGTTTTGCCATTGGTGCCCGTGATGGCGATGACGGGCATGCGCTGCGAAGGGTGGCCGTAGAACGCGGCGGCCACCATGCCGGCCTGCGCCTTCAGGCCGGGCAGGCAGGCCACGGGCGCGCCAGCGGGCAGGCCGGCCAGCGCGGCCTGCGCTTCTGCGGGCGAGGCGGGCGGCTCCATCAGGCAGGCCGCAGCGCCTTGCGCCAGCGCGGCGGCCATGAAGCGCCGCCCGTCGGCCGCTGCGCCGGGCCAGGCGATGAAGCCGTCTCCCGCCTGCACCTGGCGGCTGTCGGTGCGCAGCTGGCCGCGCACGCGCTGGCGCAGCCACTGGGCAGCTTCTTCGGGCGTGCGCAAGTGCGCAATGGGGGCGTCAGCCAGGGGCATCACATGGACTCCTCTGCCGCGTCGCTCACGATTTGCGGCTTGACTTTCAGGTCGGGCTGCACGCCCAGCGTACGCAGCGCCTGCTCGGTGACCAGGCTGAACAGGGGCGCGGCCACCAGGCCGCCGTAGTAGCCGCCGCTGCTTGGCTCGTCAATCATCACGACGATGACCAGCTTCGGGTCGCTGATGGGCGCCATGCCCACGAACCACGAGCGGTATTTGCCATCGCCATAAGAGCGGCCCACCAGCTTGCGGGCCGTGCCGGATTTGCCGCCCACGGAGTAGCTGTCGGTCTGCGCCTGCTGCCCCGTGCCGCCGGGGCCGGTGGCCATTTGCAGCATCTTGCGGATGGCGCCGGCCGTCTTGGCGGTGAACACCCGCGCGCCCTGCTCCAGCGGGTGGTTTTCGTCCACGCGGTTCAGGCGCAGGCGCGTGACATGCCCGTCTCCGGCAAAGGCCGAATAGGCGCGCGCCAGCTGCACCAGGGAGGCCGAGAGGCCGTAGCCGTAAGACATGGTGGCCTTTTCCGTGGGCCGCCACTGCTTCCAGGGGCGCAAGCGGCCCAGCGCCGCGCCCTTGAGGCCGATTTCGGGCCGCTGGCCGAAGCCCAGCGCGGTGTAGCTGTCCCACATTTGCTGGGGCTGGAGCTTTTGCGAAATCTTGAGCGAGCCGACGTTGCTGGACTTCTTGATCACGCCTTCCACCGTGAGCGTGCCGTAGTTGTGCACGTCGCGGATGGTGAAGCGGTCCAGCTGGTAGTAGCCGGGCGCGGTGTTGATGAGCGTCTGCGGCGTCACTTGCCCGGCGTCCAGCGCCATGGCCACCGTCACGGGCTTCATGCTGGAGCCAGGCTCGAACGCTTCGGCCAGCGCCATGTTGCGAAAGCGCTCCTGCCCGGCCTTTTTCCACTTCTCGCGGTTCGGCCACTCTTCCGGCTCGTAGCTGGGGTAATTGACCATGGCGATGATTTCGCCCGTCAGCGCATCCAGCGCCACCACGCTGCCGGCGCGCGCCTTGTGCTGCATGACGGCATCGCGCAGCTTGCGGTAGGCGTAGGCCTGGATGCGCGCGTCAATGGACAGATACACATCCTGCCCGTCCACCGGCGGCTCTTCTTCGCCCACCACCTCGATCACGTGGCCCAGCTGGTCACGGATGACGCGGCGCGAGCCGGGGCGGCCCGCCAGCTCCTTTTCATACAGGCGCTCGGCGCCTTCCAGCCCCACATTGCTGTCTCCCGCAAACCCCACCACGTGGGCGGCGGCAGCGCCTTCGGGGTATTTGCGGAAGAAGTCGCGCTGCACTTCCAGCCCCTTCATCTTGAGCGCGGCCACTTCGGCGGCCACCGAGGCGTCCAGATAGCGCTTCAGCCAGACGAAGTTCTTGCTCACGTCGTCGAGCTTGCGGTCCAGCTCGGCCCGCGGCACGTCCAGAATTTTTGCCAGCTGCGCGCGCTTGATGCCGTCTTCCTCGCGCACCTGGCGCGGGCGCACCGCCACGCTCACGGTCACGATGGAAGAGGCCAGGATTTGCCCATTGCGGTCCAGAATGCGCCCGCGCGTGGCAGGCAGGCTCATCGTGGTGACCAGGTGCACCTCGCCTTTTTGCTGGAGAAATTCCTTGCTCAGCACCTGCACATGAATGGCGCGCCCGACCAGCCCCAGAAAGACCAGGGCCAGGCCGGCCATGATGAAGCGGCTGCGCCACACGGGCGTTTTCATGTCCAGCAGCGGGCTTTGGGCGTAGCGGATGTCGTTCACGGCGCCTCCCCGCTTTGCGCCGCTGCGGGCGCAGCCTTGAGCTTCACGCGCTCCGTGATGGATGGCGTGGCCAGACGCATGCCCAGCCTCTGCATGGCCACCTCCTCCACGCGCAGGGAAGTGGCCAGCGCGCGCTTTTGCACTTCCAGCCGCGCCCGCTCCGAATCCAGGCGGCGCTCTTCGGCCATGGCCACATCCAGCTCGGCGAACAGGCGGCGCGCCTCGTGCTGCACGCGCACCATGTGCAGCGCGCTCATCACCACGGCCACCAGCAGGCAAAAAGCCAGTTTGTTCATGCCGCCTCCCCGCTCCAGGGCGCGGCCGTGCGCTCGGCCACGCGCAAGATGGCGCTGCGCGCGCGCGGATTGGCCGCCACCTCGCGCTCGCCGGGGCGCGTGCGGCCCAGCAGGCGCAAGGGCAGCGCCTGCGGCGCGGCAAACGGCGCGCGGCGGTCCACCACTTCACGCGAGTGGCGGGCCATGAACTGCTTGACGATGCGGTCTTCCAGCGAGTGAAAGCTGATGACGGCCAGCCGCCCGCCTTCGGCCAGCACGCCCAGGCTGGCCCGCAAGGCGGCGGCCAGATCGTCCAGCTCGCCATTGATGAAGATGCGTAGCGCCTGAAAGGTGCGCGTGGCCGGGTGCTGGCCCGGCTCGCGCGTTTTCACCGCGCCGGCCACCAGCTGCGCCAGCTCCGCCGTGCCCGTCAGCGGCTTTTGCTGGCGGCGCGCGGCGATGGCGCGGGCGATGGCGCGGGCAAAGCGCTCCTCGCCAAAGTCGCGGATGACGCGGGCGATGTCTTCTTCCGCCGCCTCGACCAGCCACTGGGCGGCGCTTGTGCCGCGCGTGGGGTCCATGCGCATGTCCAGCGGGCCATCGGCGCGCAAGGAAAAGCCGCGCGCCGGGTTGTCAATCTGCGGGGAACTCACGCCCAAATCCATCAGCACGCCGTCAACGCTGGCGGGCACCAGCGCGCCCAGCGCCGTAAAGCTCGCGTGGCGGAATTCAAAGCGCGCGTCGCCCATGCGCGCGGCCTCGTCCATCGCCTCCGGGTCCTTGTCAAAAGCAATCAGCCGCCCGGCAGGCCCCAGGCGCTCCAGAATGGCGCGGCTGTGCCCGCCCCGGCCAAAAGTGGCGTCCACATAGCAGCCTGCGGGGCGGGTGACGAGCGCGTCCACCGCCTCCGCCAGCAAAACCGTGGTGTGTGTCCAAGCCTGCACGCCAGCGCCCTCACAAGCAGATGTCCGCCAGCGCATCGGGCATGGGCGCCTGCATGCTCTGCGCCTCTTTGGCGCGGTAAGTGGCCCGGTCCCACAGCTCCAGATGGCTGAGCATGCCCAGCAAGATGGCCTCGCGCGAAATGCCCGCCGCCTCGCGCAGCTCCGGCGCAATCAGCACGCGGCCCGCGCCGTCCATCTCCACATCCACGGCATGGCCCAGATAAATGCGCTTCCACCACTGCGCCGACATGGGCAGCGCCGCCACGCGCTCGCGGAACTTCTCCCACTCGGGCCGGGGAAACAGCAGCAGGCAGCCTTCCGGATGGCGCGTGAGCGTGAGCTGGCTGCCGCAGCACTCGCGCAGGGCGTCACGATGCCGGGTCGGCATGGAAAGCCTCCCTTTGGCATCAAGAACGATGGACGACGGCCCCTGGAACAACGCGCACCCTTTCAAAAGGCCCGAAATCCAGTCAGAACACCACTTGCTGACTGCTTTTTGACCCCTTCAACCCACTTTTTTGCAAGGCCGGGAATGTAGCAAGGAAAGCCTTTTTCCGCCGATGGGAGCTACAAACTCTTTCAAAGGAATCAATGGTTTGGCTGTATTTGTGTTCAGGTGTTTTCAGGCCGTCCGGCGGGTACAGACCTGGCGGCAAAGCCTGAAATTCGCTCCTGTATCCATAGCGTGATGTCCTAGTGAAATCAGCGCAGGAGCTATTTTTACGCCTGTATATTTGCTCCTTTTTCTGATTGAAAAGCGGCAAAGTCCGCCAAGGCGTGCGCCACAATGTCCGCGCCGCCGGCCTTCCCGCCCCGGCCCTTTCCCGCTTTGCCATGACTTCATCTCTCGCCCCCTGGGCCAGCCGCCCCGGCCTCTCGCGCGGCAGGCGCTACCCGCAGCCGCCCGCGCCCACGCGCAGCGAGTTCCAGCGCGACCGCGACCGCATCGTTCACTCCTCGGCCTTCCGGCGGCTGGTTTACAAAACGCAGGTGTTCGTGAACCACGAAGGCGACATGTTCCGCACGCGCCTCACGCACAGCCTGGAAGTGGCGCAGCTGGCCCGCGCCATCGCCCGCGCGCTGAATCTGGAAGAAGACCTGGCGGAAGCCATCGCCCTCGCGCACGATCTGGGCCACACCCCTTTTGGCCACGCCGGGCAAGACGCGCTCAACGCCTGCATGGCCGCGCACGGCGGCTTTGAGCACAACCTGCAAAGCCTGCGCGTGGTCGATGTGCTGGAGCAGCGCTATCCCGATTACGACGGCCTGAACCTCTGCTTTGAAACCCGCGAAGGCATCCTCAAGCACTGCTCGCCATCCAACGCCCGCCGCATCGAACAGGCCGAGCCGGGCGGCGTGGCCCGCCGCTTTCTGGACGGCACGCAGCCCTCGCTGGAAGCGCAGCTGACCAACCTGGCCGACGAAATCGCCTACAACGCGCATGACCTGGACGACGGCGTGCGCTCCGGCCTGCTCACGCTGGAACAGGTGGCCGCCGAGCCGCTGGCGGCCCGCTTTCACGCCCAGGCGCTGGCCGAACACCCCAAGCTGCAAGGCCGCCGCCTGCTCTACGAAACCATTCGCCGCATGCTCAGCGAGCAGGTATACGACGTGATCCGCCACACCCGCGCCGCCCTGGCCGAAGCCGCCCCAGCCAGCGCCGACGCCGCACGCGCCGCCCCCGCGCCGCTGGTGCGCTTTGGCAGCGACATGCGCGCGCAATCCAGCGCGCTCAAACGCTTTCTCTTCGCCAACCTCTACCGCCACCCGCAAGTGGAAGCAACCATGCAGGCCGCCCGCCAGATCGTGCGGGAGCTGTTTGCCGCCTACTGCGCCGACCCCGCGCAGATGCCCGCCAGCTTCGCCGCCCGCGCGGAACGCGAGCGCGCCGTGGCCGATTTCATCGCCGGCATGACCGACCGCTTCGCCATCAGCGAGCACGAGCGCCTCACAGGCCGCCGGCTCATGCCCCGGTAGGCGCGGCAGGCTGCGCCCCAAAGCCCCGGCGCCAGCCCACGGCCCGCCAGCGAACGCCAAAAGGCGGATCGAAACGAGCCTGACGCAGGCTGCAGCAGCCCGGCGCTATTTCGCTCTTCTATCCATAGCATGAGGTCCTAGTGCATATTGCGCTGAAGGGCATATGCTGCCCCTCAAATTTGCTCCTGTTTTTAATTGGAAACAGTGCGCCAGCCCTCGATGACAACGGGCAGATGGAGGCCATCAGCAGCTGGCCCAGCGGCCATGCGCCCGCGCTTTTCGTCTGCGCTTTTTGCGCCCACGGTCAGGTTCTGAACAGCTTTTTAGAATCCCGCCTCTTTTCCCCGCCCGCCCCGTCTTTAGCCCATGCCCCAAGTTCTGAGGCCGCTCAAATGGCTGCTGAAAGCCGCGCTGTTTCTGCTTTTGTTCGCCTTTGCGCTCAACAACCAGCATGAAGCCGTTTTGCGTTTTGCCTTCGGGTTGTACTGGCAGGCTCCCATGGCGCTGATCGTGCTGCTGGCCTTTGCGGCGGGGCTGGCGGCGGGCGTGGCGGGCATGCTGCCCGCCTGGCGCAAGCGGCAGGCGGCAGGCGGCGGCAACGCGCGCCAGGAGTGAGAGGCGTCATGGAATTCGATCTGAGCTGGGTTCTGCTGGGCTTTCCCTTCGTGTTTGCGCTGGGCTGGTGGGCCTCGCGCATTGACTGGCGGCAGTGGCGGCTGGAAAACAGCCAGGCGCCCCGGGCCTATTTCAAGGGCCTGAACTTTCTGCTCAACGAGCAGCAGGATCAGGCCATAGACGCCTTCATTGAAGCCGTGCAGAAAGACCCCGAAACCAGCGATCTGCACTTTGCGCTGGGCAGCCTCTTTCGCCGCCGGGGCGAATTTGACCGCGCCATTCGCGTGCACGAGCACCTGCTCTCGCGCGCCGATCTGCCCCGCGACGACCGCGAGCGCGCCCGCCACGAGCTGGCGCTGGACTTCATGAAAGCGGGCCTGTATGACCGCGCCGAAGCCGCCTGGGCCGAGCTGGAGCGCACTGCTTACGCGCAAGAGGCCGCGCTGGGCCAACTGGTCATTTGCGAGCGCTGGCATGACTGGCCGCGCGCTGCCGCGCTGGCGCAAAAGCTGCTGGCAGGCCAGGGCCAGATGCCGCTGACGCACGATCTGGCGCGCAACCTCGCCCACAACCTGGCCCATTACCTGTGCGAGCAAGCCGCCGCCGCGCAAGAGCCGGGCGAAAAACTCGCCCTGCTGGAGCAGGCGCAAGCGCGCGCGCCCGACGCCGCCCGCCCCCGCGTGGAACGCGCCCGCCTGCTGGCCGCCCAGGGCCAGCCGCAAGCCGCGCTGCAAGCGCTGGCCGAGCTGCCCGCGCACGCCCCGCAAGCGCTGCCGCTGGTGGCCTGCGAGATGGTGGCGCTGGCCGCGCAGTGCCAGGCGCTGCCGCAAACCCGCGCCCTGCTGGAGCAAAGCTACGCGCAAGCGCCCGCGCTGGATGTGGCCGAAGCCCTGGCGCAAGCCTGCCGCGCCAGCGATACCGGCGACGCCAGCCAGCAGCAGGCGCGCCAGATTTACGTGCGCCATCTGGAGCAAACTCCCTCGCTCAACGCCGCCGCCCGCTGGCTGGCGGGCGCGCCCATCGCCCCGCCCGAAACGCACGCCGCCGTGCAGCGCGCCGTGGAGCGCGCCGCCCGGCCGCTGGCCTGCTACCGCTGCGCGGCCTGCGGCTTTACCGCCAAAACCCACTTCTGGCAATGCCCCGGCTGCCAGGCATGGGACACCATGCCCCCGCGCCGCGTGGAAGAGCTGGACAAATAGGCCGCCGCACCCCGCCATTTCCAGCCGCATTCCGCTATTTCCAGCCGCATTCCGCCCCGTCCCGCCGCGCGCCGCCCTGAAGCCGCCGCGCCTTTCTTCCCGTTCCCCCGCCTTTCGCAGACTTTTTCATGTTCAAGAACCTCATCCTCTACCGCATCCAGCCCGGCTGGCAGCCCGACGCCGCCCGGCTGGAGCAGGCGCTGGCCGCCGAGCCTTTTGCCGAATGCAGCGCCACCCAGCAAAAGTCCGCCGGCTGGCTGCCCCCGCGCGGCCACGCGCACGGCGCGCTGCTGGAAACCGTGGACGGCCAGTGGCTCATGCGCTTTGCCATCGAAACCAAATCCGTGCCTTCGGACGCCATCCGCCGCAAAGTGGAAGAAGAAGCCGCCCGCATCGAAGCCGCGCAAGGCCGCAAGCCCGGCAAAAAAGAGCTGCGCGACATGAAAGACGACGCCCTGCTGGCCCTGCTGCCGCAAGCCTTCGCCCGCCGCGCTGCCTGCTGGGTGTGGATCGACCCGCAGGCGCGCCTGCTTGCCATTGACGCAGGCAGCCAGGGCCGGGCCGACGAAATCACCACCAGCCTCATGCGCACAGCTGGCGGCGGCCCGGGCGCGCTGGCACTGGCGCTGCTGCAAACGCGCACGGCCCCGCAGGCGGCCATGGCCGCGTGGCTGGCCAGCGAAGATGGCGCTGCGCTACACCCCGAATTCAGCATCGAGCGCGAATGCGAACTCAAAGGCAGCGGCGAAGAGCCGGCCGTCGTGCGCTTTGCCCGCCACCCGCTGGAAACGCCCGAAGTGCGCCAGCACATTCAGGAAGGCAAGCTGCCCACCCGCCTGGCGCTGGGCTGGGCCGGCCGCATGAGCTTTGTGCTCACGCAAGCGCTGCAACTGAAAAAACTGCGCTACGCCGACGGCCTGTTCGACAAAGACGGCCAGAGCGACAACCGCGACGAGCGCTTTGACGCCGACGCGGCCCTGGCCACGGGCGAACTCTCGCGCCTCATCCCCGATTTGATCGAGGCGCTGGGCGGCGAAATGAACGAAATGAGCGAACCCGGCAGCGCCGCGCCTGCCGCCACGCCCGCCGTCGCTGCCGTCCAGGCTGGCGAAGACGCGGGGCCGCCATTTTGAAAACCTGCCTGTCATCTGCCATGCGCATGGCCATGAACAGGCAGAGTTGAAAACACGCCTTTTTTGCTTTTTTATCCATAGCGTGATGTCCTAGTGAAAAGGGCGCAAAGCGGCATTCAGGCCCCCTTTGATTCGCTCCTTTTTTTGATGCATCCAGTCAGGCGCCCTCCCTTCTCATGAAGCGGACGGGCAGGCGGGTTCATTGGCCCCGCCCGGCTCGTCCGCTGACTGGAACATGCTGCGCGCCAGTTCGATGAAGCCGCGCAGGCTGGCGGCGGCCTGATCGCCTTGCAAGTCGTCCGTCCGTGCGCCCAGGTGAATTTGCTTGGCGATGCCGCGCGCGCCCAGACGCACCGTGGCCAGGGGCAGCTGGCGGGCGTAGTCCTGCGCCAGCCAGCGCGGCAGGGCCGTGACGCCACGGCCGCTGGCCGAGCGCCTGGGCGAGCGCCTGTGGCTGGCGCCTTCGTGCCCGCTGCTGCACGTGCCGGTGGACCTGGCGCAGGGAGATCGGCTGGACGCGGGCATTCGCGACTGGCTGGCCTTTGTCCTGCAAAAGCTGGACGAGCTGCAAGTGCTGGGCACGACTTTGCGCCAGGGGCGCGAGGCGGTTCGCGCTGCGTCAAGCCGCCCATCCTCTTTGGCGACATCCGCCGCCCGCATGCCATGACGCTGGAATGGGCCACGTGGGCGCAGTCGCTCACGCCGCGCCCCGTCAAGGGCATGCTCACCGGCCCCGTCACTCTGCTCAACTGGTCTTTCGTGCGCGACGACCAGCCGCGCCCGCTCACCTGCCAGCAGCTGGCGCTGGCCATCCGCGAAGAAGTGCTGGATCTGGAAAAGGCGGACATTGGCGTCATCCAGATTGACGAGCCGGCCCTGCGCGAGGGCCTGCCCCTGCGCCGCCAGCAGTGGCCGGCGTATCTGGACTGGGCCATTGCATGCTTTCGCCTGGCCGCCAACGGCGTGCGCGACGAAACGCAAATCCACACCCACATGTGCTATTCGGAGTTCAACGACATCATCAGCGCCATCGCGCAGATGGACGCCGACGTCATCACCATCGAAGCCTCGCGCTCCGGCATGGAGCTGCTTGATGCCTTCGTGAACTTCCACTACCCCAACGACATCGGCCCTGGCGTGTATGACATCCACTCGCCCAACCTGCCCACGCAAGAGCAAATCGTGCAACGCCTGCGCCAAATCGCCCGGCGCATCCCGAAAGAGCGCCTGTGGGTCAATCCGGACTGCGGCCTGAAAACCCGCCAATGGCCCGAAGCCACGGGCGCGCTGGCCCGCATGGTGGCGGCGGCGCGGCAGCTGCGGCAGGAGACGGCGCAAAAGACGGCGCAAAAGACGGCGCAAGAAGAGGCGTGACGGCGGCGGACGGCAGGGCGCGGCCTTGGGCCGGATGAAGGCCGGATGAAGGCCGGATGGGGTTCTGATTCAATCGCGGCTTCGTTTTTTCACCCGCACGGCTCATGCCCCACGCTCCGCTCATCATCGACATCGCAGGCGCCGCCCTCACGGCGGAAGACCGCCGCCGCATCGCCCATCCGCTGACGGGCGGCGTCATTTTGTTCACGCGCAACTGGCAAAGCCGCCAGCAGATTGCGGCGCTGACGGCGGCCATCCGCGCCATCCGGCCTGATGCGCTCATTGCCATCGACCACGAAGGCGGCCGCGTGCAGCGCTTTCGCGAAGGGGGCTTCACGCCGCTGCCGCCCATGCGCGCCCTGGGCCGCCTGTGGGAGGAAGACGCCCTGCAGGCGCTGGCCGCCGCCACTGCCTGCGGCTACGTGCTCGCCGCCGAGCTGCGCGCCTGCGGCATTGATCTTTCGTTCACCCCCGTGCTCGATCTGGACTGGGGCCGCAGCGCCGTGATTGGCGACCGCGCCCTGCACCCGCAGCCGCAAGCGGCGGCCCAGCTGGCCAAAAGCCTGCTGCACGGCCTGCTGCTGGCGGGCATGAAAGGCTGCGGCAAGCACTTTCCCGGCCACGGCTACACGCAGGCCGATTCGCACACGCACCTGCCGCAAGACGGGCGGCCGCTGGCCGAGCTGCTTCAGGCCGATGCCGCGCCCTACGGCTGGCTGGGCCTGGCGCTGCCCGCCGTCATGCCCGCGCACGTCATCTACCCGCAAGTGGACGAGCGCCCCGCCGGTTTTTCGCCTTACTGGCTGCAAGACGTGCTGCGCGGCCTGCTGGGTTTTGACGGCGCTATCGTCAGCGACGATTTGGGCATGGCCGCTGCGCGCCAGATGCAGGGCCGCCAGCTCACCCACGCCGAAGCCGCCTGCGCGGCGCTGAACGCGGGGTGCGACCTGGCGCTGCTGTGCAACCAGTGTCTCGACGGCGGCGCGGCGCTGGATGCCGCGCTGGAGGGGCTGCAAGCCGCCCGGGGCGTGCACTGGCAGCCCCGCGCCGCCAGCGAGGCCCGCCGCCGCGCGCTGCTGCCTGCTTTTGACGCGCCAGACTGGGCCGCCCTCATGGCCCAGCCCGCCTACCAGCAGGCGCTGTCGCTCGTTGAAAAACTCGCCGCGCGCCGGGGCTGAAAAGCGGTTCAGAGCGCGCTGCCCACGGCCTTCTCGGCAGAGCGCCCGGCAGCCAGCCGGATGGCATCAAAAACAGGAGCGGATTCAGGAGGCCTCAAAACGGCTTCTGCGCTTTTTCCACTAGGACGTCATGCTATGAATGAAGGAGCGAAAACAGGCTTTCCGCAGCTTGTTCCCGCCGCCCGTTTTGCCTGAGGCTGCAGCCTACTGCGCCATGCGGATGGCGCTTTCCATGTCCACGGCGACGATGCGCGAGACGCCTTGCTCCTGCATGGTCACGCCGATGAGCTGCTCGGCCATTTCCATCGCAATCTTGTTGTGGCTGATGAAAAGAAACTGCGTGCCCTGGCCGCTCATGGCCGTGACCAGACGCGCGTAGCGCTCGGTGTTGGCGTCGTCCAGCGGGGCGTCCACTTCGTCGAGCAGGCAAAAGGGCGCGGGGTTGAGCTGGAAGATGGCAAAGACCAGGGCAATGGCCGTCAGCGCCTTTTCGCCGCCGGAGAGCAGGTGAATGGTCTGGTTTTTCTTGCCCGGCGGCTGGGCCATGACTTGCACGCCCGCGTCCAGGATTTCGTCGCCGGTCATCACCAGGCGCGCCTGGCCGCCGCCGAACAGTTCGGGAAACATGCGGCCAAAGTGCTCATTGACGGTGTGGAAGGTGTGGCCCAGCAGCTCGCGCGTTTCCTGGTCAATCTTGCGGATGGCGTCTTCCAGCGTGTTCATGGCCTCGGTGAGGTCATGGCTTTGCGCGTCGAGAAACTGCTTGCGCTCGCGGGCGGCGGCCAGCTCTTGCAGGGCGGCCAGATTGACGGCGCCCAGCGCCGCAATGCTGCGGTGCAGGCGGTCGATTTCGCCTTGCAGGCCGTGCAGGCGCACGCCGCTTTCTTCGATGGACTGGGCCACGGCGGCCAGGTCGGCGCCTGCGTCGGCCAGCAGCTGGGTGTATTGCTCGGCGCCCAGGCGCGCGGCCTGCTCCTTGAGTTGCAGCTCGGTGATGCGCTGGCGCAGCGGCTCCAGCTCGCGCTCGAGCTGCATGCGGCGCTCGTCGCTGGCGCGCAGGCGCTGGGTGAGGTCGTCATAGCGGCTGCGCTGGGCGGCCAGGGCCTGCTCGCGTTCGAGCTTGGTCGCCAGGGCCTGTTGCAGGCCGCCCTGGGCGGCAGATTCGTTCAGGCGGGCCAGTTCTTCTTCGGCGCGGGCCGCTTCGCCTTGCAGGCTGGCGGTTTGCGCGGCGGCGGTGTCGATGGCGCGGGCCAGTTCGGCGCGGCGCGCTTGCAGGCTGCGGCGGGCGAACTGGGCTTCTTGCGCCTGGCGCTCCAGGCCGCGCTGCTGCTCGCGGGCGGCTTGCAGCTGGCGGTCGGCCTGCATCACGCGGCTTTCAAGCTGGGCGTGGCGCTCTTGCTGGTCGGCCAGCTGCATGTCCAGCTCTTCAAAGCGGGCTTCGGCGCTGGCCTGGCGCTCTTGCAGCTCATCGAGCGCGGCGCGGGTTTCGGCCAGGTCGGCGTCCAGCTGGCGGCTGCGCGCTTGCGCCTGGTCGGCCAGCTGGGTCAGGCGCAGGTTTTGCACTTGCAGCTCGTGCGCGCGGTTTTGCGCTTCGGCGCGCTCGCGCTGGGCGGCGTCCAGGCGCTGGGCGGCGTCGGCGCAGGCGGCTTCGGCCTTGTGCAGGGCGGCCTGGGTTTCTTCGGCAATGAGGGTTTGGGCGCGCAGCTGCTTTTGCAGGTTTTCGATTTCTTGCGCGCGGGCCAGCAGGCCGGCCTGTTCCGAGTCGGGCGCGTAAAAGCTCACGCCGTGCGCGGTGACGCTGTGGCCGCCGGGCACATAGACCGTCTGGCCGGGCGCGAGCTGCGCGCGCAGGGCCAGGGCTTCGGGCAGGGCGCTGGCGCAAAAGCAGCCGGCCAGCCAGTGGGCGAGCAGGGCGTGCAAGGCTGCGTCGTGCAGGCGCAGGCGGCTGGCCAGGGGCTGAAGGCCCGCCGCCTGCCCGGCAGGGCCTGCCGCCGATGGCGTGGGCAGCGCGTAGAAGGCCAGGCGCGCGGGCGGGGCGTCTGGCGCGAAGGCGGCGGCTTGCTCCAGGCGGCTGATTTCCAGCGCGCCCAGGCGCTCGCGCAGGGCGGCTTCGAGCGCGCTTTCCCAGCCCGGCTCGGCTTGCAGGCGGCTCCACAGGCCCGGCAGGGCGTGCAGGCCATGTTTTTGCAGCCAGGGCTGGAGCTTGCCGCCGGTTTTCACCTTTTCCTGCAAGGCCTGCAGGGCGCCGAGGCTGGCGGCCAGTTCGGTCTGGCGGGCGGCTTCGGCGCCAGCGGCCTGCTGGCGCGCGCGGCGCTCTTCTTCCAGCGCGGGGGCCTGTTCTTGCAGCGCTTGCAGGCGGGCTTGCAGCGCCTGGGCGGCGGCGGCGGCTTGCGCCAGTTTGGCTTGCAGGGCCGCCAGGCGCTGGGCGTCGGGCGCGGCCAGGGCGCGGCGCTCGGCTTGCAGGCGCTCGTGGCGCTGCTGCTGCTGGCGGGTTTGCTCGGCCAGGCCGCGCTGCTCGGCGGCCAGCACCTGGATTTGCTGCTGCACCTGCGCCACGGCGGCGGCCTGCTGGCTGGCGGCGGCCTGTGCGGCGCGGTGGGCGTCTTCCAGGCCGGGCAGGGCGTGCTGCTGCTCTTCGAGCTGCGCGGCAAGGCATTCGGCCTGTTCTTCGGCCTGCGCGTCTTGCTCTGCCAGCTCTTCGGTTTGCGCCTGGGCCTCGGCCTGGCGGCCCGCCCATTCGGCGGCCTGCTCTTTCAGCTGCGCCAGGCGCTGGGCGGCGCGCTCGCGGTTTTCCAGCACGAAGCGGATTTCGGCTTCCAGCTTGCCCACTTCGGCGCTGGCCTCATACAGCAGGCCCTGGGCCTGATTGACTTCGCTGCCCGCTTCGTAGTGGGCCTGGCGCACGGCTTCCAGATCGGCCTCCACGCGGCGCAAGTCGGCGCTGCGCGATTCCAGATCGTTGCGGGCCTGATCGGTGTCGGCCTTCAGGTGGCTTTGCCCCTGCTCGGCCTCGCTGCGCTTGAGAAACCACTGCTGGTGCTGGCGCAAGGTGGCGGCCTCTTGCAGCTCGTTGTATTGGCGTGCGACTTCGGCCTGCTGCTCCAGCTTTTCAAGGTTGGCGTTCAGCTCGCGCAGGATGTCTTGCACGCGGGTGAGGTTCTCGCGCGTGTCTTCCAGGCGGCCCTGGGTTTCGCGGCGGCGTTCCTTGTATTTGCTCACGCCCGCCGCTTCTTCCAGAAACAGGCGCAGCTCTTCGGGGCGCGATTCGATGATGCGGCTGATGGTGCCCTGCCCGATGATGGCGTAGGCGCGCGGCCCCAGGCCCGTGCCGAGGAACACGTCTTGCACGTCGCGCCGCCGCACGGGCTGGTTGTTGATGAAGTAGCTGCTCGCGCCCTCGCGCGTGAGCACGCGGCGCACGGCGATTTCGGTGAACTGGCCCCACTGGCCGCCCGCGCGGTGGTCGCTGTTGTCAAACGTGAGTTCAACCGAGGAGCGGCTGGCCGCCTTGCGCGTGGTGGTGCCGTTGAAGATCACGTCCTGCATGGACTCGCCGCGCAGCTCGCTGGCCCGGGACTCGCCCAGCACCCAGCGCACCGCGTCCATGATGTTGGACTTGCCGCAGCCGTTCGGCCCCACCACGCCCACCAGCTGCCCGGGCAGCATGAACTGGGTGGGTTCGGCAAACGACTTGAAGCCCGAGAGCTTGATGGAATTCAGACGCACGGCGCAGGCGGAAAGTAAAGGCGCAAAAAAGCGGCGGATGATAGGCCGCCGCCATGCAGGCCAGCCGCGCCGCGCGCCCGAAGCGGCAGACCCCGGCACGTCGCTTCACTCAGCCAGGGCGGCGATGGACGCCTACCGGCAGGCTCTTCTGGCCCAGCGGAGTAGGTAGCGGTAGTAGAGGCCACGGCGGATCCGGACGCCTGGCAGCAGGTTGCGCGCGGTGGTGCGGATCTCAGTCAGGCAGGTGGTCGGTGGCGTCGTCAGGACCCCAGGGTCGGTTTCGTGATGGAGCGCTGAGCCGAGCCTGGCCCAGGGAAGTGCCAGCGCGGCAAAGGCCCAGTCCCAGGGGGTGCGTTCCTCCGCCAGCCCGACGACCAGGAGGTCGCCGTCCGGTGCCAGGAGGTCGCGCGCCTTGGTCAGGGAGTCAGCCAGGTCCATGTGGTGCAGCGACGCGACGAAGGTGATCAGGTCGTAGTGCTTCGTTCCCGGATCAAAGGCCGCGAAGCTGGAGGCGTTGAGCGTGACGTTGGGGATGCTGGCCAGACGGGCCTGTGCGCGGCAGAGCGCCGCGACGTCTGGCTCGATGCCGGTGAGGTGACCGGCGTACGGCGCGAGTCGCTGCAACAGCAGCCCGTCGCCGCACCCGACGTCCAGGATGCTCCGGCGGGGCCGCTCGGCGGCGATGCGCTGCAGCCACGGATGATAGGCGGTGTTGTGGTTCCAGTAGTCGCGCATGCGTCCATTCTCCACGTGGGAGGAGTACCGGCTAAGAAGCGGCCCGTGCTTTAGAAACAGGAGCTGATTTGAGGGGTTGAAAAGCAGCCTCTGCGCAGGTTCCACTAGGACGTCATGCTATTGATGAAGGAGCGAAAAAAGCTGGTTGCACGCCTTGCGAGCCGGGGCGCACGAAGCGTCTGGCGTGGAATGGGGCTGGCCCAGGCAGCGCCTGCTGGCATTGTTCATTCGCCCTCCGACACCCGTCCCGCTTCCACCACCAGCCGCCGCTCGCACAGCGCGGCCAGGGCGCGGTCGTGGGTGACGAGCACGAGCGTGGTGCCCAGCTCGCGGTTCATCTCCAGCATCAGCTGCATCACGCGCTCGCCGGTGGCGAAGTCCAGGCTGCCCGTCGGCTCATCGGCCAGCAAGGCGGCGGGGCGCATGACGAAGGCGCGCGCCAGCGCCACGCGCTGCTGCTCGCCGCCGGAAAGCAGCTTGGGGTAATGCCCCAGGCGCGCGGCCAGGCCCACGCGCGCCAGCATCTCGCCGGCCTGCTGGCGCGCGCGCGGCGCGCCGGCCAGCTCCAGCGGCAGCATCACGTTTTCCAGCGCCGTCATGCCGCCCACGAGCTGGAAGTTCTGGAACACGAAGCCCAGCCGCCGGGCGCGGATGGCGGCGCGCGCGTCTTCATCTACCGCAAACAAATCCTGCCCGGCAATGCGCACCGTGCCGCTGCTGGGCACGTCCAGCCCCGCAATCAGCGACAGCAGCGTGCTTTTGCCGGAGCCGGAAGCGCCGACGATGGCCGCCGTCTGCCGCTGCGCCAGCGCAAAGCTCACGTCACGCAAAATGGGCAGCTCGCCCGTGGCGTCGCGCACGGTTTTGCACAGGCGCTGCACCTCGATCAGGGGCGGCGCTTCATTCACTGGTTCTCCACTCATGTCCATTCGGGGCCTCAAACGCCGCAACTTTATCTGCCAGCTTGCCGCCGCACTCGCGCTGCCTGCCGGGGCGCGGGCGCAAACACAGGAGCAAACGCAAAGGCCCGCCATCCTCGTGGTGGGCGACTCGCTTTCAGCCGAATACGGCCTGCCGCGCGGCACGGGCTGGGTGGCGCTGCTGGAGCAAAAGCTCGCCGCTGAAAAGCAGGGCCAGCAAGGAGACTGGCGCGTGCTCAATGCCAGCATCTCGGGCGACACCACCGCTGGCGGCCGCGCGCGCCTGCCCGGCCTGCTCAAAAAGCATCAGCCCGCCATCGTCATCATCGAGCTGGGCGGCAACGACGCCCTGCGCGGCCTGCCGCTGGATGCCACCGAGGCCAACCTGCTGGCCATGACGCAGACGGCCCAAAAAACCGGCGCGCGCGTGCTGCTTGCCGGCATGCAGACCCCGCCCAACTACGGCGCGGACTACACCCGGCGCTTTGCCGGCATCTACCCCCGCATCGCCCGGCAGACGGGCGCCGCCCTCGCGCCCTTTTTGCTTGCCGGCGTGGCCGACCAGCCTGACGCCCTGGCGCACTTTCAGCCCGACCGCATCCACCCCAAGGCCGAGGCGCATCCGGCCATTCTGAACAACGTGTGGGAGCCGCTGCAAAAGCTGCTGCATGGCGGGCGTGAATAGCAGGCGTGAATAGCGGGCGGGGCGCGCCCCGCAATGCATTTTCATCGCTCACCGGGAGCGCATGGTTTTCATGTTTTCCGCTCCAAATGGCTCCGGGATGCTGCCGGATATTTGAAACGCCATCCGCAATTCAATGGCAATAAGGGCTGCGCCGTGAAAGGCGCATCGTGCCGCCATTTTCATGAAATCTGAGAAATAAGCGCTTTGCGTACCGGCGGATGAAAAGCACATTATGCATTTCATCCGGCCATTGCTCTTCTGGCAAAAATACAGGGCATTGGCGTTTTTCAGCCTGGCGCGGCGGATTTTGCAGGGCGAGGCGATTCATTTTCTTCAAGCCGAATATGCGCAAGACTGCCATTTGTTTTGCGGGCGGAGTGATGCGCCATTTCGGAAGCGGTTTTCCGCTTGCATATTCACCCATTTGCGCCAACGCGCATGCGCCCGGCCCGTTTTTGCGCTCTTTTTTCCGCTCTTGCCTGAAAGCGGGTCGCATCTTCGGGTTTCCAGCGCCCTTGAATCCTGTGGCGCAACGCTAGGATTGGCCGGATGAAGTCTTCCGCCGTCTCGTGGGTTGAAGTGGTCCGGCTGCGGACGCTGCCCGCAGCCATTGCGCCCGTTTTGCTTGGCACGGGCGTTGCCTTTGCGCTGGGCGCGGCCTCGTGGGCGCGCGCGCTGCTGGCGGCGGGCGTGGCGCTGGCCCTGCAAATTGGCTGCAACATCGCCAATGACTATTTCGACGGCCTGCGCGGCGTGGATGACGTGCGCTGCGGCCCGCCACGGCTGACGGCTTCGGGCGCCGTTGCGCCCGCTGCGGTGATGGCGCTGGCCCTGGCCAGCTTCGCCGTGGCCGTGGCGCTCGGGCTGGCGCTGCTGGCGCTGTGCGGGCAGTGGTGGATGCTGGGCCTGGGGGCGGCGGCCATTGCGGCGGCGTGGTTCTACACGGGCGGCCCGCGCCCTTACGGCTATCGCGGGCTGGGCGAGGTGTTCGTGTTTCTTTTTTTCGGGCTGATGGCCACTTGCGGCACCACGTACGTGCAGGCCGGGCGCGTGCCGCTGTGGGGCTGGGTGGCTGGCGCGGGCGTGGGGCTGATTGCCTGTGCGCTGCTGATGGTGAACAACCTGCGCGATATCCACACCGACCCCGTTCACGGCAAGATCACGCTGGCCGTGCGCCTGGGCGAGCGGCGCGCGCGGCAGGCGTTCATGATTTTGCTGATCGCCCCGTGCCTGCTGGGCTTGCTGGCCCTGGCGGGCGCTGGCGCGGAGGTGGCGCCTTTTTTTCCGCGCCCCGGCATGGCGCTGCTCATGGCGGCGCTGCTGGCGCTGTGGGGGCTGATGGTGCGGCGCGCGGGCCGGCCGGTGCTGCGCCTGGCCATTGGGCGCGATCTGGCGCCTTCGCTGCGCGATGCCGGTCTGTACGAGCTGCTCTACAGCCTGAGCCTGACGGGCGCGCTGGTGGCGCTGGTGGCGCTGGTTTGAGGCGGGCCGCCTGGAGCGCCGAAAGCTTCCTTGCGGCAGTGATGGCTGCGCCTGCCGCGCTGTTCTTTCCAGCCGGGGGAGCCGTGCGGATAGGGCAGGGCCTGCGGGCCGCCCCAGCCTGCTGGTGCGCATCAGAGTGGTTCGTAAAAAAAGGAGCGGATTCAGGGTGCCGAAAACCCGCTTTGCGCTGGTTCCACTAGGACGTATTGCTATGAATAGGGTAGCTAAATAAGCCGGTCTGTCCGGCCCGCCGTGTTCGCGCCCGCATTCCGCGCCCGCATTTCGCGCCCGCATTTCGCGCCCGCGCGGCGCACTCTGCCCGGGCGCGAGCTTGCAGGCGCGGTCTCCGGGGGCCAGGTGTGCAATCCGTCACAATCCACATGCAAGCGGCGCGCGTTTTGTGTCGCCATTTTTTTCAGGAGTTCAAGCAATGGAGAAACAAGGTTTCATCGCCCGGCTGGACCGGCTGGGGCTGGTGATGCAGATCGTCATTGGCCTGGCGGCGGGCGTTTTGGTGGGCGCTGTGGCGCACAACGCCCTGCCGGCCGATCCGGACGTGGCTGCGCCGCAGTTCGTGACCCTGGTGGGCGAGCTGGGCAAGCTGCTGGGCGGGCTGTTCGTGGGCGCGCTCAAGGCGGCGGCGCCGGTGATGGTGTTTGTGCTGGTGCTCTCGGCGGTGTCGCAGCACCGCAAGGGCAATCCGACCAACATCCGCCCCATTCTGGCGCTGTATCTGGTGGGCACGTTCGCGGCCGCGCTGGTGGCCGTGGCGGCCAGTTTCGCCTTTCCGTCCACGCTTTCGTTCAAGGGCGTGGAGGCGGCCCAGAAGGTGGCGCCCGGCGGCATTGCCGAGGTGCTGCGCAACCTGCTGATGAACCTGGTGGCCAACCCGGTGCAGGCGGTTTCTTCGGGCAACTACATCGGCATTCTGGGCTGGGCCGTGCTGCTGGGCATTTCGCTGCGCCATGCCGCAGACGGCACGCGGGCCATGCTGGCCGATCTGGCCGAGGCCGTCTCCAGCGTGGTGCGCTGGATCATCCGCTTCGCGCCGCTGGGCATCTTCGGGCTGGTGCTCACCACCATCGTGGTGGAAGGTTTCAAGGGCATTTACCAATACATCCACCTGCTGGCCGTGCTGCTGGGGGCGATGGCCGTGGTGGCGCTGGTGGTCAATCCGCTGCTGGTGTTTTCGCAAACGCGGCGCAACCCCTTCCCGCTGGTGTTCACCTGCCTGCGCGAAAGCGGCGTGACGGCTTTTTTCACCCGCAGCTCGGCGGCCAATATTCCGGTGAACATGGCGCTGTGCAAAAAGCTCGGCCTGCATGAAGACACATATTCCGTCTCCATTCCCCTGGGCGCGACCATCAACATGGCCGGCGCGGCCATCACCATCACGGTGCTGTCAATGGCGGCCGTGCACACGCTGGGCGGGCAGGTTGATTTCTGGACGGCGCTGGTGCTGAGCGTGGTGGCCTCGCTGGGCGCTTGCGGCGCTTCGGGCGTGGCTGGCGGCTCGCTGCTGCTGATTCCGATGGCGTGCAGCCTGTTCGCCATTGACAACGACACGGCCATGCAGGTGGTGGGCGTGGGTTTCATCATTGGCGTCATTCAGGATTCAGCCGAAACGGCGCTGAACTCTTCGACCGACGTGCTGTTTACCGCTGCCGTGGACGACGCGCACAAGTCGCCCCAATGAACGCGCCGTAACCTGCCATGAGCGCGCTGCGGCAAGCGGCCGCCCGTTTCTGACACGTTTCTGACGCCGATGGCCGCTCACGCGGCCATCTTTTTTGGGGCTGCGCGGGCGCGCCTCACGGCTTTTCGCGGCCCCGCGCCCGCCCGCAGCTTCAGGAAAGAGAAAGAAGCCGCAAGGGCCGCTGGCTCTACCCGGCCGCCGTTTTCTTTGCGGCGGGCTTGCGCGGCGCGGCCGCCTTGCGGGCGGCGGGCCGGGCGGGCGTTTCAGGCGGGGCGCTTGGCCCGGCGGCGGCCTTGGCGCGCGCGGCGGCGGCTTTTTCGGCGGCGGTCTTGAGGCGCACGGGCTTGCCGCCCCAGATTTCTTCCAGCTTGTAGTACTGCCGGAAGGCCGGCTGCATGATGTGGGCGACGGCGGGGCCGCAGTCCACGATGATCCATTCGCCGTTGTCTTCGCCTTCGGTCAGGGGCTTGCCCAGGCCGCTTTCGCGCACCTTGTCGCGCACGCTGGCGGCCAGCGCCTTGGTCTGGCGGTTGCTGGCGCCGCTGGCGATGATCACGCGCTCGAACAGCGGCGAGAGCGCTTCGGTGTTGAAAACGCGGATGTCCTGCGCCTTCACGTCTTCCAGCGCATCGACGATGGCGCGCTGGAGTTTCTGGATTTTTTTCTGGGCGGTGGTGTCGCTCATGAGCTTGCCGGGTGTGTGTAGAGATGGTGGCGGGCAATATACCGCGCCACTGAAGGCGGCACGCAGCCTTGCAGGGGCAGGCCCTGGGCGGCGAGCTGGCGCGCCTGCGTGGAGCTGTGGGGCATGGCCGGCAGGCGCAACACGTGGATGCGGGCGGCCGCCTGCAAGGCGGGCGGCAGGCCCGGCAGCGGGCAAAGCGGATCGAAAGGCGCATGCCCCTGGCCGTCCTGACCCGCGCGGATGGCAATGGAAAGCGCGGCCATTTCAAGAATGCGCGCCGCGTCTTTCCAGGTGTGAAAGGCGGCGGCCTGGTCGGCGCCGATTTGCAGATAGAGCGCCGCGCCCGGGTATTCGGCTTGCAGCGCGGCCAGCGTGTCGATGGTGTAGCTGGGGCCGTCGCGGCGCGTCTCGCGTCCGTCCACCACGCAGCGCGGCTCATGGGCGAAAGCCAGGCGGCACATGGCCAGCCGCTGCGCGGCGGGGGTGAGCGGGCGGCTTTTGTGCCAAGCCTGGCCGGTGGGAGTGACGTGCAGGCGGCTCAGGCCCAGCTGGCGCACGGCGGCGCGCGCCAGGGCCATGTGGGCGTAGTGCGGCGGATCGAACGCGCCGCCGAACAGGCCGATGCGCGGCGGGCCGGGGGGCCGGGGGGCGTTTCCGGGCACTTCAATTCGCTCCTTGTTCGATAGCGCAGGGTCTTCGCCAACAGGGCGCAAGATGCCTTTTCATGAGGCTGAATCCGCTCCGCTTTCAATAGCGTGACAAGCCAGGACGCGGCCCGCCTGGCTCAAACCCAGTCCCGTGGCTGAAGGTAGAAGTCCGTCAGCTTCGCTTCCGGCGTGCCCGGTTCGGGCTGGCGCTGCCAGGCCCAGCGCGCCAGCGGCGGCATCGACAGCAGGATGGACTCGGCGCGCCCGCCCGATTGCAGGCCGAAGTGCGTGCCCCGGTCCCACACCAGATTGAATTCCACGTAGCGCCCCCGGCGGTAGAGCTGGTGCTGGCGCTCGCGCTCGCCCCAGGGCATGCCCTGGCGGCGCTGCACGATGGGCAGGTAGGCGGGCAAAAAGGCGTCGCCCACGGCCTGCGTGAGCGCCAGGCCGCGCTCGAAGCCGCCTTCGGTGAAGTCGTCGTAGAAGATGCCGCCAATGCCGCGCTGCTCGTTGCGGTGGCGGTTGCAAAAGTATTCGTCGCACCACGCTTTGAAGCGCGGGTATTTGTCGGCGCCAAAGGGCGCCAGCGCGCTTTGGCAAGCGGTGTGAAAGTGCGTGCAGTCTTCGTCAAAGCCGTAGTGCGGCGTCAAGTCCATGCCGCCGCCAAACCAGCAGACCGCTTCGCCGCGCTGGGCCGGGCAGGCCGCAATCATGCGCACGTTCATGTGCACGATGGGCGCGTAGGGATTGAGCGGGTGAAAGACCAGCGAGACGCCCATGGCCTCGAACGGCGCGCCCGCCAGCTCCGGCCGGCGCTGCGTGGCCGAAGGCGGCAGGCCGGGGCCGCGCACATGCGAAAAGCCAATGCCCGCGCGCTCGAACACCGCGCCGCCCTCCATGATTTGCGTGACGCCCTCGCCTTGCAGCGCCTCGCCCGGCGCTTTGCGCCAAGGCTCGCGCGCAAAGCGCCCGCGCCCGTCCGCCTGCTCAATGGCGGCGGCGATGCGCGATTGCAGATCGAGAAGATAGGAGCGGAGGGTTTCGGTCATGGCTGTGGCGGCTGATGGCAGCCGGTGGCGGCAAAACGCCGTTTGTAAGGCCAGGCGCGCCAGGCCAGACGCGAAAGCGGGCAAAAGCAGCAGGCGCGAAGGGCTTTTGCCTGGCGGCCCCAAGACCGGTTCAAAGCCTGGCCTGGCCTGGCCGTGAAGGCGGCGGATCGGCATGGGCCACAAGGCGCCAACGGGCCTGTCAGCAGCAGCCCGGCGGAGACGGGCAAGGCCCGCAAGCGCGCAAGGCCCGCAAGCGCGCAAGGCCGCGCTTTTTTGGCTTGCACGGACGGAATCCCAGTCTCTGCCCGCAGCCTGCCGTGCAAGTGCAAGCCAGGAAAAGGGAAGGGGGGAAGGCGCTGGCAGCCTTTATTTCGCTCCTTTACCCATAGCATGATGTCCTAGTGGAATCTGCGCAAGGCGGCATTTTTAACCCTTCAAATCTGCTCCTGTTTCTGATGCCCTCCCAGCAGGCGGCGCCTGCGGCGCGGAAACGCTGGAACTGGCTCTCAGACCCGCAGCGCGCGCGCCAGGCGCGCCACGCCTTCGCGGATGTCGTCCTCGCCTGCCGTGGCAAAAGAAAGGCGCAGCGTGGCGGCCTCGGGCTGGGTGGCGAAAAAAGGCGCGCCGGGCACGAAGGCCACGCCCTGGGCAATGGCCTTGGGCGCGAGCGCCGCGCCATCGGCCAGCGCGCCGCCAGCGCCCGTCAGCCGCGCCCAGATGAACAGGCCGCCCTGGGGCGGGGTGAAGGCGATGGCCTGGCCCAGCTGCTCGTGCAGCGCCTGGCCCATGACGCGCGCGCGGCGGGCATAGACGCGGCGTGCGTTTTCCAGCGCCTGGCCCAGGTGTCCGGCGGCCAGGTAATTGGCGGCCACGGCCTGGGCGAAGGCGCTGGTGTTGGCGTCGCTGAACTGCTTGCACATCACGGCCTGGGCCAGCAGCGGCGCGGGCGCGGTCATCCAGCCCAGCCGCAGGCCGGGCGAGAGGATTTTGGAGAGGCTGCCGCAGTGAATGAGCCAGTCGCGGCTGCCCGGCACTTCGGACGTGAGAGCGAGCAGGCTGGGCGGCGGCGGCGCGTCAAACCACAGCTGGCCGTAGGGGTCGTCTTCGATGATCAGGGTCTGATGCCGCACCGCCAGCTCCAGCACGCGGCGGCGGCGCTCCAGCGTGAGCGTGGCCCCGCCGGGGTTGCCGAAAGTGGGAATGAGATAGACAAAGCGCGGGCGGTGCTCTTCAATGAGCCGCTCCAGTGCGCCCGGCTGCACGCCGTGGGCATCGGCCGGGGCGCTGATAACTTGCGCGCCGTAGAGGCGAAAGCACTGAATGGCGGCCAGAAAAGTGGGGCCTTCAACGATGACTTTGCAGCCCGGCTCGGCCAGTGTTTTGCCCACCAGGTCCAGCGCCTGCTGGCTGCCGGTGGTGACGATGAGCTGCTCTGCCCGCACACTGGCGCCGCGCGCCTGCATGAGCGCGGCCAGCTGCTCGCGCAGGGGCATGAAGCCTTCGGTCGCGCCGTATTGCAGCGCCTGCGCGGCCTGCTGCGCCAGCGCCTGGCGGGCGGCTTCTTCGATGTGCGCCACATCAAACAGGGCGCTGTCGGGAAAGCCGCCCGCAAAACTGATGATGCCGGGCCGACCCAGCAGCTTGAACACTTCGCGAATGGCGGAGGTTTCCACATGGCCCAAGCGCTGGGCGAAGGGGTAGGAGGGGGCTGGCTGCATGGATGAACCGCTTGGAGGAACAAAGGGAACAAAGAAAAGCCACCCGCCGGGGGGGTGGCTTGAAGTGGTGCCTGAGGCCGGAATCGAACCGGCACGCCTTGCGGCCAGGGATTTTCTTCCCGCTTCGGCTTTCGCCGCCGGCGGCTTTTCGCGCAGGAAAAGCCGCCGTTCGTGGGCTGGAGCACGCCTTCGCCCTGGCCTTGCGGCTTTAGGCGCCCGCCGTCTGCTCTCTACACCTTCCTGCGCTGGCAGGCTTGGCTCGGCGTTGGCCGGGCACGGGGCCGGGGGCGTTCGCCGAATTTGACGGGTTTCACTCCGGGCGTTTCCGCGCGGAGGCTCAAATTGTTTCAAGTCCCTTGTGTCTACCGATTTCACCACTCAGGCTTTTTTTCCGGAAATCCGCCGCGCAGCCGTCTGAAAGGGCGTTTTCCGCTCCTTCATTCATAGCACGATCTCGCGTGGATACGGCGAGGACGGGCCTTTTCATGGGCTTGAATCTGCTCTTGTTATCAAAGCAGGTTTCGCTGTTTCCACGGCGGCGGCGCGGGCTGGCTGGCCGCGCGCCGGGTTCCGGAAAGGGGCAGATTGTCGCAGAGGCGGCGAATGCCTTCCGCATAATCCGCCGCATGCGCACGCCTGAAATGCCTGAAGTTGCAGCCGCTGCGCCCGTTTTCCGGGCGCAAGGGCTGACCAAGACCTATCACATGGGCGATGTGCAGGTGCGCGCGCTGCGCGGGGTGGATCTGGCGCTGGAGCGCGGCGAGCTGGTGGTGGTGCTGGGGCCTTCGGGCAGCGGCAAGTCTACCTTGCTGAACATTCTGGGCGGGCTGGATGTGCCCAGCAGCGGGCAGGTGTTTTATGGCGGCGAGGATTTGAGCCGCGCTGATGACGCGGCGCTCACGCGCTTTCGGCGCGAGCACGTGGGCTTCGTGTTCCAGTTCTACAACCTGATTGCGAGCCTGACGGCGCGAGAGAACGTGGCGGTGGTCACGGAAATCGCCCGCCATCCGCTCGCGCCCGAAGAGGCGCTGGCGCTGGTGGGGCTGACGGCGCGGCTGGACCACTTTCCCGCGCAGCTTTCGGGCGGCGAGCAGCAGCGCGTGGCCATTGCGCGCGCCATTGCCAAGCGGCCTGCGGTGCTGCTGTGCGACGAGCCGACGGGCGCGCTGGATTCGGCCACGGGCGTGCGCGTGCTCCAGGCGCTGGAGCAGGTGAACGCCGAAATGGGCGCCACCACGGTCATCATCACCCACAACGCCGACATCGCCCGCATGGCCAGCCGCGTGCTGTGGATGCAAGACGGCCAGATCGTGCGCGAGCAGCGCAATGCCACTCGCCAGCAGGCGGCCAGCCTGCAATGGTGAGCCGCTGAAGGAAAAGGCCAGGCATGCCGGTATCCGCCCTGACCCGCAAGGCGCTGCGCGATTTGTGGCTGATGCGCGGGCAGGCGCTGGCCATTGCGCTGGTGATTGCGGCGGGCATTGCCATGCTGGTGATGTCGCAATCCACGCTGGACTCGCTGCGCACCACGCGCGACATGCTGTATGCCCAGCAGCGCTTTGCGCACGTGTGGGCGCACCTCAAGCGCGCGCCCAGCGCGGTGGAGCGGCAAATTGCCGATCTGCCCGGCGTGGCCGAAACGGAAACCCGCATCGTCTCGTTCGCCAAGATGGAAGTGCCCGGCTTTGCCGACCCCGTGCAGGCGCTCATGCAGTCGCTGCCTGACGACGGTCAGCCGCGCCTCAACCGCGTGCACCTGCGCACGGGCCGCATGCTGGCGCCGGGCGCGCAAGACGAAATCCTGATCAGCGACGCCTTCGCCAAGGCGCACCGGCTCAAGCCGGGCGACCGCCTGCGCCTGACGGTGCACGGGCGCACGCAGTGGTTCCGCCTGGCGGGCATTGCCGTGTCCGCCGAGCATCTGTACCAGATCAAGCACGGCGGCATGTTTCCCGACTACGAGCGCTACGCCATCGTCTGGGCGCCGCGCCGGGCGATGGAAGCGGCGATGGACATGAAAGGCGCGTTCAACCAGATCGTGATCCGCCTGGCGCACGCCGGCACGGCCAGCGCGCGCCTTCAGCAAGAGCAGCAAGTCATCCGCGCCACCGACCGCATCCTGCAACGCTACGGCGGCATCGGCGCCACGGGCCGCATGGAGCAGATGTCGTTTCGCTTCCTGCATGAAGAACTCAAGCAGCTGGCCACCAACGTGTGGCTGTTTCCGGCCATCTTCCTGGGCGTGGCGGCGTTTTTGCTCAATGTGGTGTTCAAGCGCCTCATCGGCATGCAGCGCGACCAGGTGGCCACGCTCAAGGCCTTTGGCTACGGCACCTGGCAGGTGGCGCTGCACTACGGGCAGATCGTCACTTTCATTTGCCTGATTGGCGTGGTCATCGGCACGCTGGCCGGCGCGTGGCTGGGCACACTTTTGGCGGGGCAGTACCAGAAGAATTTCCGCTTTCCCTATCTGGTGTTCAGCACGGATGCCCAGGTGGTGGCCATTGGCGCGGCCATCAGCCTGCTGGCCGCGCTGGCGGGCACGGGCCACGCCGTTTTCGCCGCCGCCAGCGAGCCGGTGGCGCAGGCCATGCGCCCGCCCGCGCCCGAAAGCTTTCGCCCCACGCTCATCGAGCGGCTGGGGCTGACGCGCTGGCTCTCGCAGCCCACGCGCATGATCCTGCGGCAGCTGGAGCGCCGTCCCTTCAAGGCGCTGATGACCGTCATTGGCCTGGCGCTGGCTGGCGGCATCGTCATGATGTCGGACTTCCAGATCGCCGCCATCAACCACCTGCTGGCCGTCGAATTCGGCCTGGCGCGGCATTACGACGTGGCCGCCTCCTTCACCGAAGCCGCGCCGCGCCGCGCCCTGCACGAGCTGCGCGCCCTGCCCGGCGTGCGCGCCGTGGAAGGCACGCGCATGGTTTCCGTGCGCATCGGGCATCTGAACCATCAAATGCTCACCGCCATCGAGGGCCTGCCTGAAAACGCCCGCATGCGCCGCCCTTTCAGCGCCAGCTTGCAGCACAAGCCAGCGCCTCCCACGGGCCTGATGCTGGGCACGTGGCTGGCCCGCCGCCTGGGCGTGCAGCCCGGCGACACCGTGTGGGTGGAAGTGATGGAAGGCCGCCAGCCGCGCCTGACCCTGCCCGTGACGCAGCTGCTGGATGAATCCCTGGGCATGAACGCCTACATGAGCCTGCCCGCCCTCAACCGCGCCCTGGGCGACGACGATCTGGCCAGCAGCGCCTTCCTGCTGGTGGACAAGGGCATGGAAACCAGCGTGCTGCGCGAGCTGGATCGCCGCCCGCTGGTCTCCAGCGCCGAATCACAGACCGCCTCGCTGCGCAACTACCGCAGCACCATCTCCACCTTCACCCGCATCTTCACCCTCATGGCCACCCTCATGGGCGCCATCATCAATTTCGGCGTGGTCTACAACTCGGCGCGCATGTCGCTGTCAGAGCGCACGCGCGAGCTGGCCAGCCTGCGCGTGCTGGGCTTCACGCGCGGCGAAGTCAGCTACATCCTGCTGGGCGAGCTGGCGCTTTTGGTGCTGCTGTCGCTGCCCGTGGCCGCCGCCGTGGGCTACGCCCTGTCGGCCTTCGTGGCGCATGGCATGAGCACGGAGCTGTTTCGCGTGCCCCTCATCGTGCGGCCTTCCACCTTCGCCTTTCCCTCGTTCGTGACCTGCGTGAGCGCCATCATCTCGGCCCTGGCCGTGAACTGGCGCGTGCGCCGCCTTGACCTGATCGAGGCGCTCAAAACCCGCGAATAAAGCCCCTTTGCCACCTCCGAGCCGCCCATGACCCTTCCGCGCAAAGCCCTCTACTTCGTTCTGGCCGCCAGCTTCATCGGCGCGCTGGCCTTTCTCACCTGGCGCGAGCCGCGCCAGCTGGCCGCCACCGGCGCCGTCACGCAAGGCCCCCTGCAGGAAACCTTCACCGAAGAAGCCAAAACGCGGCTGAAACAGCGCTACGCCATCGCCGCCCCCGTCTCCGGCACGCTCCAGCGCATCACCCTGGAGCCGGGCGACGCCGTGCAGCAAGGCCAGCCCGTGGCCTACATCGCCCCCGCCGCCAGCACCTTGCTCGACGACCGCAGCCGCGCCCAGGCCGAAGCCGACGTGAAAAGCGGCCAAAGCCAGCAAGCCGCCGCCAGCCAGCGCATCGCCGCCGCGCGCGCCGCCCACCAGCTCGCGCAAGCCAGCCTCAAGCGCGCCCGCGCCCTGGCCGCCGGCCAGGCCGCCTCGCAAGAAGCGCTGGACCAGGCCCAGGCCGCCGCCACGCGCGCCGCCGCTGAACTGGCCGCCGCCCAGGCCGACGAGCAAGCCGCCATCGCCCGCGTGGCTGCCGCCCGCGCCACGCTTGCCCACGAAGGCGCAGCAGGTGAAAGCGGCGCCCGCGCGCCCCAGCCCGTGCTCTCGCCCGTCAGCGGCGTGGTGCTGCGCCGCAGCCTGCAAAGCGCCACCCCCGTGGCCGCCGGCCAAAGCCTGATGGAAGTGGGCGACACCGCCCAGCTTGAAATCGAAGCCGAAGTCCTGTCCACCGACGCCGTGCGCCTGGCCCCCGGCATGACCGCCCGCGTGCTGCGCTGGGGCGGCCCGGCCCCCCTGCAAGCGCGCGTGACCCGCGTGGAACCCGGCGGCTTCACCAAAGTCTCCGCCCTGGGCGTGCAAGAGCAGCGCACCCGCGTCATCCTGGAACTCACCAGCCCCCGCGCCGACTGGGCCGCCCTGGGCGACGCCTGGCGCGTTGAAACCGAATTCATCACCCGCCAGGAAGAAAACGCCGTGCAAGTGCCCGCCAGCGCCCTTTTCCGCACCGCCGCCACCGAAGGCGGCGCGGGCAGCACAGGCGGCTGGGCGCTGTATGTCGTGGAAAACGGCCGCGCGCGCCTGACCCCCGTGCGCGTCGGCCTGCGCTCGGACGCCGCCGCGCAAATTCTCGAAGGCGCAGCCCCCGGCCAGACCGTCATCCTCCAGCCCGACGACCGCATCCACGACGGCGTGCGCATCCAGCCCGCCTGAACGTCCCATGAACGCCTGATGACGCTCCTTTATCTGTAGCGTGATGTCCTAGTGGAATGGGCGCGGGAGCCACTTTCAATGCCTGTATATTTGCTCCTGTTTCTGATGTCCACGGGCAAACCTTGAACGGGTTCCGGGGGCCATCAGGCGGCGCGGCCCGCTTCACTTGCTCTTGCGCCGCGCGGCCATTTCGGCGCCCATTTCGGCCAGCGGCTGCGGCTCCAGCAGGGCCTGGGCGGCAGGGTAGGCCAGGGTTTCTTCCAAAGGAATGTGGGTGGCGTAAATGCCGGTGAAGCGGCGCACCAGGGCACGGTCTTCATCGGTGAGCGCGGGGGCATCGGGCGCCAGCCAGGCTTGCAGGCGCGGGCGCAGGGCGGCCCAGAGTTCGGCCATGCGCACGTGATCGGCCTTCAGGGTGGCCACGGCCTGGCGCAGCCGTGCGTCGGGCGAGTGCTCGAGCAGGGGAAAGACGTGGCGCTCTTCGTCTTCGTGATGGTGGGGGGCGGCCATGTTGAAGTAGCGCAGCACGTCTTGCACGGCCGAGCGCGACTGCGCGTCGTGGCCGTTTTCGTCGATGTGGCGGACGATGCGCTCCAGCAAATCGAGGCTGCGCTGCACGCGGTCGTGGCAGGCTTCCATCATTTCAAAGGGCTGGTCAAAAGAGGCGGCGGGGGCGGAAAAACCGGGCAGGCTGCGGCTCATGGGTTTCATCCTTGATGGGCAAAGGTGGCAAAAGGCGGGGCGTTCGGTTGAATGTCCGGGCATTCGGGCTTTCGGGCATTCGGGCTTTCGGGCGCTGCCGGACTCGCAAAAACCCCTGAACGGCAAATAGTTGGCATTTGCGGCGGGCTTCGGGGCGGTGGGCTGCTTTTACACTTCCGCCCCGATGCGCCTGCCCGATTGTTCCCCCAAGAAGCGGCCACGCCTGGGCGTGGCGGCAATGACCCTGCTGACAGGCTTGTCAGCGGCCCTGATGCCCTGCACGGCGGCGCGGGCGGATGATGCCCCGGCCGCCGCCAGCGCGCCCGCCGCCGAATCCGCCCCGGACGCCGCCGGAAACACCGCTGAAAAGCCCGCCTTCACCATTGAAGTGCAAACAGCCAATGAAGAGCTGAAAACGCTGCTGGAGCGCCATAACGATTTGCGCCGCTACCAGTCCGTGCCCGATCTGGACGCCGCCGAGCTGGACCGCCTGATGGCGCTGGCCGAAAGCGGGCTGAAGGGCCTGCTGGCCGCGCAGGGCTATTTCTCGCCGCAGATCACGCTCACGCGGCAAGCCGCCGCAAAAGGGCAGCCGCCCGTGGTGCGTATTGCCGTGGAGCCGGGCGAGCAGGCGATGGTGGAGGCGGCGGACATCGCCTTTGCGGGCGACATCGCGCATTCCGCCGACCCGGCCGCCGCAGAGCAGCAAAAAGCCATCCGCGAAGACTGGGCGCTGGGCGCGGGCAAGGGCTTCACGCAAGAGGCGTGGAGCAGCGCCAAATCCGGCGCGCTGCGCCAGCTCATCGCCAAACGCTATCCGGCAGGCCGTATGGGCCGCAGCCAGGCCGATGTGGATGAGGCCGCGCGCAGCGTGAAGCTGGGCGTGACGCTGGACTCCGGCCCGCTGTACCGGCTAGGCCCCGTGCAAGTCACGGGCAACCGGCGCTACCCCGCCTTTTTGCCCGGGCGGCTGGCGCAGCTGGCCGTGGGCGAGCCGTATGACCAGGCGCGCCTGGCCGACGCGCAGCAGCGCCTGATCAGCAGCGGCTATTACGACGCGGCCTACGTCTCTGTCGATCCGCAAGAGCGCAGCGAAAGCGAGGGCCAGGACGAAAACGCCGCCCCCGCCGCCGTCACCGCCCCCGTGCAAATGCAGGTGACCGAAGCGCCGCTGAAAAAAGCCACGCTGGGCCTGGGCTTTACCACCGACGGCGGCCCGCGCATCACGCTGGAGCACCGCCACAACCGCGTGCCCTGGCTCGGCTGGCGCGCCGTGAGCAAGGCGCAGCTGGAAGCGGCCAACACCTTCATGGAAAGCGACCTGCTTTCCATGCCCGCCGCCAGCGGCTGGCGCTGGGGCGCGCTGGCCAGGCTCAGCCGCGTCAAAGACGACGACCTGACCACCTACAACCGCCAGCTGCGCTTTGGCCGCTCGCAAAGCCGCGAGCGCTCCGAGCGCAACTTCTACGTGCAATACGACCTCTCGCGCGTCAAGGGCGCCGACGGCCAGTACGTGACCGACGAGATGACGGGCGACGGCTCCGCGCTCTCGTTCAACTTCATATGGACCACGCGGCGCTTCAACCATCTGTCTGACCCCACCGGCGGCTGGGGCCTGGGCTTTGAGCTGGGCGGCGGCATCACCATCAACGGCAAGCGCCAGCCCTTCACGCGCGGAGTGGCGCGCTGGCTGGGCTACATCCCCTTGGGCCGCAGCGCCGCCAGCAGCCGCCTGGCCGTGCGCGCCGAAGCGGGCGCGGTGCTCAGCCCCGACGGCGCGCGCGTGCCCAGCGCGCTGCTCTTTCGCGCCGGCGGCGACAACAGCGTGCGCGGCTACGGCTGGCGCGACATCGGCATTGCGCGCGGCGGCATCACCGCCCCCGGCCACTACATGATGACCGCCAGCCTGGAGTGGCAGCGCCCCATTCTGAACAGCGAAGGGCGGCCCAGCGGCATCGAATACATCGCCTTCATCGACGCGGGCGACGTGGCCGAAAACCCCGGCGCGCTCACCCCGCGCCTGGGGCTGGGCACGGGCGCGCGCGTGAAAACGCCCGTCGGCCCCATGACCGCCGCCATCGCCTACGGCGCCAAGACGCGCAAGTTCAGGCTGCACCTGTCGGTGGGCTTCGTGTTCTGAAGCGGCTTGCAGGGCCATTATTTGCTCCTTGTTCCATAGCATGAGGTCCCCGCTTATATTGCGACAACCGCGTTTTTCGGCACCCTGAATTTGCTCCTGTTTCTGATGCGGCTTTGCCGGCCGCCGCTGACCCTTTCCGCCCTCTTTCGCCATGAGCACCGCTCCTTCATCCGCCACCCCCCTGCCCGAAGCGCCTGCCGCCGCGCCCCCGCGCTCCCAGCGCCCCCGGCGCCGCTGGCCGCGCCGCCTGGCCTGGCTGCTGCTGGCGCTGCTTGTGGCCGTGCTGCTGGCGCTCATCGTGCTGTGGCGCTGGGCGGCTTCGCCCGGCTCGCTGGAGCAGGCGCTCGCCTGGGCGCAGCCCTACATGCCGGCTGCCCTGCAAATCGAAGGGCTGCAAGGCTCCGTGCTGCACGGCGGCCAAGCCGCGAAAGTGCGCTGGAGCGAAGGCGGCCTGACCGTGGAGGCGGACGAAGCCCAGGCGCGCTGGCATCTGCTTTCCTTGCTGCGCGGCAAGCTGCGCCTGGACGAGCTGGGCGCGGCCCGCATCCGCGTGGACGACGCCCGGCCGCCCAGCGACGAAGCGCCCGCCGCCGGGCCGCCTGCGCCGCTGGAGCTGCCGCTGCGCGTGGAGGTGAACGCCTTTCACGCCGGGGCCGTGGAGCTGGCCCAGCCCGGCCTGCGCATCACTGGCATTGCGGGCAGCTACCACTTCAACCAGCTCATGCACCTGCTGCGGCTGGACAGCGCCAGCCTGATGGGCGGCCGCTACAGCGCCAGCGCGCGCCTGCGCAACGACGCCAGCGCGCGCCTGAACGTTTCGCTGCGCGGCGAATTCAGCCTGCAAGCCTTGCAGCAGGCGCTGCCGCAAAGCGCGCCGCCTGCTGAAACGCCTGCTGAAACACCCACCGCTGACGCCCCTGCCGCCGATGCCTCGCCCCGCCTGCTGCTGCGCGCCCACTTGAGCGGCCCCATGAGCGACATGCGCCTTGCGGCCCGCCTGCGCGAGCAGCATCCCGCTGACAAAAACGCGCTGGACACGGCGCAAGAGCGCGACATCGACGCACTGGGCGAGCGCCTGCTGCATGGCGATGAAGAAGCCGCCAATGCCTTGCCTGACGCCCCGCCTGCGCCGCATGCACAAGGCGGCGCAGCCAGCGATGCGCAAAGCGAAGCACAAAACGATGCGCAAGGCGATGCGGAAAACGGCCCGCAAGCGCCGCGCGCCGATCTGGCCGCGCGCATCACGCCCTGGGCCGCCCAGCCCGTGGCCCAGGCGCAGGCCCGCTTTGCCTGGCTGGACCTGGCCCCCTTTTGGCCCGCTGCGCCGCAAACGCGCCTATCCGGCCAGGTGCGCATCGACCCCGCCGATGCCGCCCAAAACAACGCCGATGAAGCCAACGCCGATGAAGCCAACGCCAACGAAGCCAGCGCCGCCGCGTGGAACGTGCAGGCCAGCCTCACCAACGCGCGCCCCGGCCCGTGGGACGCGCGCCGCCTGCCGCTGCAAAAGCTTCAGGCCCGCCTGAGCCTGCCCTCCGGCCCGCAAGGCCTGGGCGTACGCGTTCAGCAACTGAGCGCCGATCTGGCGGGCGGCACGCTGCAAGCAGACGGCCACTGGCTGCCTTCAGAAACCCATTCAGAGGCCCAAACGCCGCAAACCCCCGTGGCATCAGCGCAGCCCGCTATCGAAAACAAAGCAAATGAGGCAACGAATGCCAGCCCGCAGCCCCCGGGCGGCTGGCGCGTGAACGCCAGGCTCGAAGGCATCCGCCCCGCCGCGCTGCACACGGCGCTGGCAGCGCAGCCCCTGTCCGGCCACGTGCGGGCCAGCGCCCCGGCGCAAGGCGGCGCGCAGACGGCCCAGACGGCCCAGACGGCCCAGACGGATGCCGCCGATGCCGCCCCCGCGCCCATCACCTTCGATGTGGATTTGCAAGCCGCCGCCGCTGACGCCGCCAGCGCCGCCCAACCCGCCGCCAGCGCCCCGGCCACGCTCGCGCAGGAAATCGCGCAAGAAGTGGCCCGCTTGCGTCTGCGCCAGCTCACCGCCCAGGGCACATGGCAAGCCGGCCCGCAAGGCCAGGCCAGCGCAGGCCAGCTTGAGCTGCCCACGCTCACGCTGCACGCGGCCGATGCGCAGCTGCACGCCAGCGGCGTGCAAGTGCGCCTGGCCGATCAGTCCGGCCAGGGCCAGCTGGCGCTCACGGCCCCCGGCCTGAAACTGGCCCTGCAAGGCAGCGCCGCCCCGGCCAGCGGCAAAGGCCAGGCCGAAGTGCAAGCGGCCAGCCTCGCCCAAACCCTGCAATGGCTGCAAACCCTGCCCGCGCTGCCCGCCAGCGTGCGGCAGGCGCTGGCCAGCACACTGCTCACAGGCCGCGCCAGCCTGCAAGGCCAGTGGCAAGGCGGCTGGCGCGACCCGGCCGTGAAACTCACGCTCGCCGCGCCTGAGCTGGAGTGGCGCGCCAGCGCCGGCGCCGCCCCGCTCAAGCTGCAAGGGGCCGAAGCGCGCGCCACGGGCCGCCTGCAAGACGCCAGCGTCTTTCTCAAAGGCGCGGCGCGGCAGGCGGGCCGCCGCGCCACTTTGCAAACGCAGGCGCGCGTGCGCTCCGTGCCATCCCAATCTGCCTCCAAAGCTGTTTCAGGCTGGCAGGCCGCCTTCAGCCAGCTTGACATCACGGCGCAAGACCCCGATTACGCCCCCGCCGCCTGGCGCGCCGCGCTGAAGTCGCCCTTCACGCTCACGCTTGAAAACGGCCCGGCGGGCGGCCAGCCCAACGCCAAAACAGAGGCGGAAAAAACCGCCCCGCTGTCCGTGGCCGCCAGCGCGGGCGCGCTCGCGCTCTCGCCCGCCAGCGCGGCGCAGCCCGCCACGCTCTCGTGGGATCACCTGAAATGGGCCGATGCGCGCTGGAGCGCCAAGGGCAAGCTGCAAAACGTGCCGCTCGCCTGGGCCGCGCTCATCCCGGGCGCGGAGCTGCAAAAAAGCCTGGAGCCGGTGCTCGACATCGCCGGCAGCGCCATCCTGGCCGCCGAATGGGACGCCGAATGGGCGCGCGGGCAGCCCTTGCGCCTGCAAGCGGCCGTGGAGCGCACGCAAGGCGACCTCATCCTGCCGCCGCTGCCCGGCGCGCCCCAGCGCCAAAGCGCGGGCCTGCAAGCCGCCCGCGTGTCGCTCAACGTGCAAGGCCAGGACGCCACCGCCCGCCTGCTGTGGCAAACCCGCCAGATCGGCCAGGCCGAAGGCCAGCTGCAAACCCGGCTGGCCGCAGGCGACGCCCCCTGGAGCGCGCCCGAGCCGTGGCCCGCCGATGCGCCCCTGCAAGGGCATCTGAGCGCCAAACTGCCCCGTGTGGCCGCCTGGTCGCTGCTGGCGCCGCCCGGCTGGCGGCTGCGCGGCGCGCTCGATGCCGACTTGCGCATCAGCGGCACCCGCAGCGCCCCGCAATGGAGCGGCCAGATCGGCGCAGACGGCCTGGCCCTGCGCTCCGTGGCCGACGGCTTTGAACTCAAAAACGGCGAACTGCGCGCGCGCCTGCAAGGCGAGCAGCTCGTCATCGAGCGCCTCACCCTCCAAGGCGGCGGCAAGGCCCCCGGCAAAAAAGCCGCCGAAAACCAAACCGCCCAGGCCGCCCAGCCCGCCAGCGCCTTGGCGGACGGCGGCTCCGTCACCGCCAGCGGCCAGGCCGGCTGGGCGGGCGGGCAATGGAGCGCCCGCATCGACGCCACATTAAGCGGCCTGCGCCCCAGCATCCGGCCCGACCGCCAGATAGCCCTGTCTGGCAAGCTGCAAGCGGCCATGCAAGGCAGCGCCGCCACGCTCGATGGCCAATTGCGCGTGGATCAGGCGCACATCGAACTGCCCGACGACAGCGCCCCCACGCTGGACGACGACGTGGTCATCCACCGCGCCGATGGCCGCCGCGAAAGCGCGCAAGACGCCGAAGCCGAAAAAAAGCAGCGGCAAGCCAGCCAGCGCGAAGCCAAAACTACCCTCGCCGCCCAACTTGGCCTGGACCTGGGCAACGCCTTCACCCTGCGCGGACAAGGCATCGACACGCGCCTGACCGGGCGGCTTCAGGCCACGGCCAGCGGCCCCATCGGCACGCTGCCGCGCGTCAGCGGCGAAATCCGCACCGAAGGCGGCACCTTCCGCGCCTACGGCCAGCAGCTGCAAATCAGCAAAGGCGTCGTGCGCTTCAACGGCGCGGCCGACAACCCCGTGCTCGACATCCTGGCCCTGCGCCCCAACTACCAAAGCGACCAGCAAGCCGGCGTGCGCGTGACCGGCACAGCCCTGCTGCCCAGCGTGCGCCTGTATTCCAAGCCCGAACTCTCCGACAGCCAGACGCTGGCCTGGCTGCTGCTGGGCCGCGCCGCCCCATCCGGCGGCGCAGAAGCCGCCATGCTCCAGCAAGCCGCCCTGGCCGCCTTGAGCGGGCGCGACGGCAAAAGCATGGCCTCCCGCGTGGGCCTGGACGAACTCTCTTTAGGCGAAGGCTCCGGCAGCGGCAGCACCAGCCTCACCGTCGGCAAGCGCCTCTCGGACAAGCTCTACACCACCTACGAACAAACCCTGGGCAGCGCCATGGGCACCCTGTTCATCTACTACGAACTCTCGCGCCGCTGGCTCGTGCGCGGCCAGGCCGGCGAGCAAGCCGCCCTGGACGTGATCTACCGCATCTCCTACGACTAAGCGCCCGTTCAGAGCCTGGCCGCGAGGGGCGAAAGAGCCGATCGGAATCGCTTCAAGGCGCCATCCGCAGACACAAGCCTTGCAGCTTGCCGGGAACCTGTTCAAAGCCTGGCCATGAGGAGCGAAAGCGCAGGAATCAGGCTGAACGGCAAGGCGCCAACGGCAGACAGGCCTTGTGACCCGGCAAGGACTCGCAACGCCGCAGACCGCCCCAATCCCCCTTTTACCCCCCGCAGACAGATTTGGTGGCTGATGCTGACGCTTTGGCCCAGGGCGTCGGTTTGTTTGATGACGCGCCCCTGGCTGTCGTATTCGGCTTTGAGTTGCAGGCGGCCCG
>NZ_JARVII010000016.1:0-63342 GCF_029813755.1 Ottowia cancrivicina
TTGCAGCAGCGCGCGGCTGATGGCCTGGCCGAACCCGGCCGTGGCGCCGGTGACCAGGGCGATGGAAGCGGCCGGCGGGGCGGCAGGGCAGGGCGGGGTGGCGGTCATGGCTTAAATGAAAAGGCGGGCAAGGCAGCGATTGTCTCGCCGCATGGCGGCCTGAAAACCGGCAATGGACGCTGGCGGGCGTAGTCAGGCATGGTTTGCATCAAAAGAAGGAGCAAATTCAGGCCGTGAAAAAGGGCGTTTGCGCAATCTGCACTAGGACGTATTGCTATGAATGAAGGAGCGAAATGAAGGAGCGAAATGCGAGCCGGAATTCAAGGGCGGGATCCGCCAGCCTTTGCATCATCACCTGCCGCAGGCTTGCCGCGCTTTACGCCGTCAGCACCAGATCCATGCCCGGCTTGCCGTGCCAGTAGCCGTTGCAGGGGGCGGCGGGCAGCAGCGGGCGCAGGGCGTCCAGCGCGTCGGGGGCCGCGCGGCCTTCGCGGCGGGCGTGGTCGAAGGCGGCCACTACCTGATCCATGTGCTGCGACTGGGGCGAAAGGCGCAGCACGTCCACCCCCAGGGCCAGCAGATCGGGCATGTCGGTCAGCAGGCTGTGGATGCGGGCGGACTGGGTCTGAATGCCGTTGATGGTGAGAAAGGCCTCGCCCTCGCGCGTGTTCAGCGGCAGGCCGTCCGGGTGTTCAATGCAGCGAAAGCCGCAGTCATCCTTGGGCAGGTTGTAGTGCCGCGCCGTGAAGCACCGCGCCGAAAAGGCCAGCGGCAGGCGGCCAAAGGCGAACACCTCGGTTTGCAGCCCCCCGGGCTTGCCTTGCAGCACGGTGGCCAGCTGCTCGCGCGTCATCTCCAGCGGCATCACCCAGCGGGTGGCGCCCAGGCTGGCCATCCACTCCAGCGCGTCGGCGTTGAACAGGTTCAGGTGCGGCCCGGCCACGAAAGGCTGCTTGCCCGCCACGCCGCGCACGGCGCCCATGTCGCTGGCCTCCACCATGAATTCGCCATTGTTCACCAGCTTTTGCATGTTGCTCACATCCGCCGTGGATTCGAGCAGCACCATGGTGGAGAGGATGGGCGTTTTGCCCGCGTCGCGCAGCATGCGGGCAATGTCCAGCCAGTCAGACAGGCGCAGCTCGTGGCGGCGCGAGCAGACGGACTCGCCCAGATAGACGATGTCCACGGGCCATTCGGCGGCGGCCTGGTAGAAGTCAAACACCGTCAGGCGCGGCCAGTAGTAAAGCAGGGGGCCAAGGGCGAGTTGCATGGTTTTTTCGTGGGGATGGTTGCGGAAAGTTCCTGCGGGGCGCGGCGCGGCTTGATGGACAAGCGGACAGGCGGCGCATCCGGAAACAGCAAAAAAAGAGCAAATTCAGGGCATCAAAAAACGGCATCCCCGCCCAATTGGCGGGGAGACCGTGCGATTGATCGAGGAGCGAAAAATGGCCCGGAACAAGGCCGCGAAATCACGCGGCGGGCAGCCAGGCCATGGCTTCAATCTTGTGCCCGTCCAGATCGCGCACGAAGCAGCCCCAGTACTGCGGGCCGTAGTGCGGACGCGGGCCGGGCGCGCCGTCATCCGTGCCGCCTGCGGCCAGGGCGGCGGCGTGAAAAGCCTGCACCTGCTGCGGCGAAGCGGCCAGAAAAGCCACGTGCACGCCATTGGCCGCCTGCGCGCGCTGCCCGTCGCAAGGGGCCTGCACCCAGAACTCGGGGAAGGCGCGGCCATAGGCCACGGCGCGCTGCGCGCTCAAGTCCATCACGCGGCCCACGCCCAGCGTAGCCAGCACGCGGTCGTAGAAGGCCACGGCCTCCTCAAAGCGGTTGGTGCCCAGCGAAACGTGAGAGAGGATGACGGGCGGCGGCGCATCGCTGCCGCCATTGCCGCCACCGTTGCCGCCGCCTGCGGGGGAAAAGTTCGCTGCTTCAGTGCTCATGCCGTTTCCTTTCGCTTCATTTCCATGAACGGTGATAGGCCCCCAGCGTGTGCTGCTGGCCTTCTGCCACCTGATCCAGCGCGGTCAGCCAGATGGTCTTGGGCGTGTACAGATGCCTTTGCGCCATGCAGTGGTCAATGGCCTGCCGCCACACGCGCGTGACCTGCGCCGAATAAGCCGGGCTGCGCTGGCGGCCTTCAATCTTGATGGCGCGCACGCCCATCTGCAACAGCTGGGGCAGCAAATCCAGCGTGTTCAGGCTGGTGGGTTCCTCCAGCGCGTAGTAGCCGTGCTCATCGGCCACGTCAAAGCGGCCCTTGCACAGCGTGGGGTAGCCCGCGTTCTCATTGGGGCCGTAGCGGTCAATCAGCACGCCATTGAGGCGCGACTCCAGCCCCTTGGGCGTCTGCGCCCAGCGCACCGCCTTGGCGGGCGAACACACGCCGTGCGTGTTGGGCGACTCGCCCGTGGCGTAAGACGACAGCGCGCAGCGCCCCTCCACCATCACGCACAGGCTGCCAAAGCCGAACACCTCGATTTCCACCGGCGTGCGCTGCGTCACCTGCCGCACCTGCTCCAGCGACAGCACGCGCGGCAGCACCGCGCGGCGAATGTTGAACTGATCGCGGTAGAGATTGATGGCCTCGTGATTCGTGGCCGAGCTTTGCACCGACAAATGCAGCCGCAAATCAGGATGGCGCTGCACGGCATAGCGCATCAGCCCCGGGTCGGCCAGGATCACCGCGTCAATCCCCCAGGCCGCCGCCTTGTCCAGCGCCGCCTTCCAGGGCGCGGGGTTGCTCGCCTGCGGGTAAGTATTCAGCGCCATCAGCACCTTGCGCCCGCGCTCGTGCGCGTAGGCCAGGCCCGTGAGAATGGCCTTTTCATCAAAGTTCAGCCCCGCGAAATTGCGCGCATTGGTCGCATCGCGCAGGCCCAGATAAACGCAATCGGCCCCCTCGTCAATCGCCCCTTTGAGCGCCGGCAGACTGCCGGCAGGGCACACCAGCTCCGGCGCCTTCAGCTCTGGCGCGGCATCGGCATTTTTTGCGGCAGCGTTTTTTGCGGCATCGGCCTGCGGGCGCGCGGCTTCGGCTGTCTCCATCGTGGTCATCCTCCATCAAGGCTGAAATGAGGGCATACCTTATGGGCGGAGCAATACCCATTTTTTGATTTCAATCAAAGCATTGAAGCTGCGGTTTTGACTTTATTTTGACTTGGGTCAAGTCAAAGACGGTGAATTTAATATTTGTCAATACGAATGAAGCCTCCGGGAACAAGCCTTTACATATCAATAATGCCGTCGCAGAATCGCGTGCGCATGTTAGAAACGAGATGTTGCAAGCGGCAATGACTTTGCTCCATGCCGGAAACGGCCAATTTGGCGTCCCGGTTTTTGGTTTTTTTACTCTGATTCGGAGGTGAAAGTTGATGACTGCAAAAACATGGCATTCCAGCAGCGCCCTGATGACGGCTGTGCTGGCCGCCTGCCTGGCGGCGGGCTGCGGCGGCAGCGATTCGGGGCCTGAAACACCCACGCCGACGCCAACTCCTACGCCTACTCCGACACCCACGCCTACGCCACAGCCAAATGCCCAATTCAAATTCGAGCTGCTGGCGGGCGTGGCGCAGGCTGATTTGAAGCATTGCCAGTCCACAGACGGCCCGGCCAGCGAAGCGCGGTTTTCCTATCTGGAGCGCGTTGTTGTTTACAAGGACGCGATTTACCTGACGGAAACAGGCGGCGCCTGCCCAGAGAGGCGCTATTTCTCCACGCCTGTGCCAGCCGCCATGACGCCCGATCAGGAAGCGCGGCAGGTGGCGCCGAAAATCAGGACACTGAGCAAGGGAAGGGTGGAAACGGCGCTTTCTCTGTATAACCCGGATTCACCAGCCCGGCAGCGCGCCATGGCAAGGTATCCCGGCGGTTTCCATCGCGATGAAAAAAGCGGCGCGTTTCACGTGGCAGGCTATGCGGCCACACGAATCATCTATAACTATGGGCCAAATAGCGAAATATCAGACTGGTATGACAAGGCCGGTGCATGGAATTATTTCGTTCCGGGCATTTTCAAATATGAAGGAAATGCAGCGGGCGAAAACAACCTGCTGGCAGGCATGCCGGGCAAGAGGCCCGATTCCTTTGTGGATGGGCGCGGCAAAATGGCGCAGTTTCAGGCGCCGCATGATCTGGAGGCGGATGCTTCCGGCCTGCTTTACGTGATTGACGGCGGCGATGACACGCGCATTCGCACCATCAGCAGCAACGGCGAAGTCAAAACGCTGGACGGCTACAGGAAAAATATCCGGGCGCTGGATGCCGACCGCCAGGGCCATATTCATGCGCTGGAGGAAATAGTAAGTGGCTCAAGTTATGTATGGCACCGGCTTTCGGATGGCTCGAAAATTGATTTCAGACTGAGGCCGAATGAGGTGGGCGAGCTTTCTCCCAGACTGCGAACAGTGGATGCCTTTACGGTGGTTGGCGATGGCATTGTGCTGGCGACCCACACGGTGACAGGCGGCCCCAGCACTCTGTATCGCGTCTCCAGCCAGGGCGTGGCCACCCAATTGACGGGTGAGCAGGCTCCCGCCACGCCGCAGGATTTTCTGGAGCATCCGGAAAGATTCCGTCTACCGCCCGTGCAGCACCTGAAATACGGCGCGGACGGCAATCTCTACATCGTGCTGGAGCAAGGCGTTTTGATCGCCCGCGATTTCCGCTGATTCGCCGCTGGCGCGCCTGCCCCTTTGGCCGCCCGTCCCGGCGCAAGCGGCTGAAGGGTTGCACGGTCGTTTGTGCCAGAGGCCGCGCCTGGGCGGAATTTGCGCAATCAGCGTTGCCATTTTGTTTTGTCGAACGGGCAAAGCCAGGGCTGAAATACCTGCGAATCCCATCGCCTACAAAATACGACCGATCAGTTTGACCTGACGCCCTATTACATTCCTGCCAGCGGCAATTACCGCTACATCATGCTTGAAGCGGCCAATATGGCATCGTGGCTTTCTTATTCGGAGGTTGAAGTTTATGGCTACTAAAATTATGGTTACTAAAACATGGCATTGCGGCAGCGCCCTGATGGCGGCTGTGCTGGCCGCCTGCCTGGCGACAGGCTGCGGCGGCAGCGATTCGGGGCCTGAAGCGCCAACACCGACGTCGAGTCCTACGCCGACGCCAACACCGACGCCGACGCCAACACCGACACCAACACCGACGCCGACGCTACAGCCAAATGCCCAGCTCAAATTCGAGCTGCTGACAGGCACGGCCATGGCTGATTTGAATCATTGCCAGTCCACAGACGGCCCGGCCAGCGAAGCGCGGTTTTCCTATCTGGAGCGCATCGTTGTTTACAAGGACGCGATTTATCTGGCCGAAACGGGTAATGGCTGCCTGAAAGATGATTTTTCCACGCCCCCTGCGCAGCAGGCGCAGAAAATGCCGCCGAAAATCAGGAAACTGAGCGGCGGAAAAGTGGAAACGGCGCTCTCGCTTTTCAGCCCGGAAGTATTGGATCGGCAGGGCGCCATGGCAAGGTTTCCCGGCGGTTTTTACCGTGACGAGAAAAGCGGCGCATTCTACGTGGCGGGCTATGCCGCCGCGAGATTCAAATACAACCACATGATGGGCAAAGAAAGGATGGACTGGTATGACAAGGCCGGCGCATGGAATTATTTTGTTCCGGGCATTTTCAAATATGAAGGAAATGCGGCGGGCGAAAACAACTTGCTGGCAGGCATGCCGGGCAAAAGGCCCGAGTTCCTTTTGGATGATCGCGGCTTTGTGGATGGGCGCGGCAAAATGGCGCAGTTTCAGACGCCGCATGATCTGGAAGTTGATGCTTCCGGCCTGCTTTACGTGATTGACGGCGGCGATTACACGCACATTCGCACCATCAACAGCAGCGGCGAAGTCAAAACGCTGAACGGCTACCGGCAGTGGTATATCCGGGCGCTGGATGCCGACCGCCAGGGCCATATTCATGCGCTGGCGGAAACAAGCTCCAAATCATTTGCATGGCACCGGCTTTCGGATGGCTCGAAAACCGATATCGATCTAAGGCCAAGTGATATGACCGAGTTCACTCCCAGACCGCGAAAGGTGATCGCCTTTACGGTGCTAGATAATGAGATTGTGCTGGCGGACCGGTGGGCCGAGCACGGCGCCAGCGTTTTGTATCGCGTATCCAGCCAGGGGGTGATCAAAAAATTGACGGGAACCCGCGTGCCGGCCTCGCTGGACGATTTTGTCAAGCACCCTGACCAGTTTGCTTTGCCGCCCGTGCAGCACCTGAAATATGGGCCTGACGGCAATCTGTACATCGTGCTGGAGCAAGGCGTTTTGATCGTCCGCGATTTCCGCTGATTCGCCGGGGTGCGCGCCTGCTCCTCCAACCGCCCGCTCCGGCGCAAGCGGCTGGAGGGGCCGCAAGGCCGTCTGTGCCAGAGGCCGCGCTTGGGCGGAATCAGCGTTGCCGTTTGGTTTTGATCGACGGGCAAAGCGGGGCAGGGCGCGGGCAGTGAAGGGACAAGAGCGGCGCAAAAGCGGGTGGGCCAGCCGTGACAAGCGCGTTGATTTGCTTCCAAATCAATAGCATGAGGTCCTAGTGGAACCTGCGCGAAATGGCATTTTTGGCCCCTTGAATCTGCTTCTGTTTTTGAGGCTCCCCAGTCATGCGTTCAGGCCATGCGATCTGGCGGCTGGAAGGCGGTCTTGCATTTCATCCAGCGCGCAGGCTGAGGGCTGGCGCTTTGGGTTTTGCCTGCGGGAAGGTGGGGCGGCAGGCTTTCAGGCGTCTGGCTTCATCCAGGCCGCTACCAGCGCCTGCGCGGCTTGCAGGGCTTTTTCGTCTGCCAGGGTGATGCCCAGGGTTTTTTGCCGCCCCGCCGCGCCGTGCAGCAGTTGCACGCTGGCCTTGGGCACACCGAAGGCGCGGGCGGCCCATGCAATCAGGGCGGCGTTGGCTTTGCCGTCCACGGGCGGGGCGGCCAGGCGCACGCGCAGGGCCGCGCCGTGGGCGCCTGCCGCCTCGGTGCGCCGGGCGCCGGGGGTGGCGTGGATGGGCAGTTTGAAAAGCATGGCGCTCATGGCGGGTTAGCCGGGCGCGCTTCACGCGGATGGCGCCGCCTGCCTGCCCAGAAAGCGGTGGGCGGCGGCGGCGGCGGCTTGCAGCGAGACGGTGTCGCGCCCCCAGCGGCGATGCGTAGGCAGCGCGCGCAGCCAGGCCAGGCGCTGGCAGGCGTGGGTGAAGCGGGCGCGCGTGGCGGCGGGCGCGGCTTGCATCCAGGCGTCCAGGCAGGCATCCGCCTCGGCCTGGGGCAGGGGGGCCAGCCACAGGGTGCTGTGCAGGTAGTCCAGCCAGTTGCGCGCTTGCGCGTCGGCCAGGGGCATGACTTGCAGGGGGTCGTCTTCGAAGTCGATCATTCCGGCCAGCGTGCCTGTTTCGCTCACGATCATGTTGCGGGCAAAGGCCTGGCTGAGGCATTGGCCCGCGCAGTGAATGCGTGTGAGCGCTTCGCCGCCTTCGCGCCACAGCGCGGCCGCTTGCGGGTGGCGCTGGCGCAAGGCGGCGGCCAGGTCGCCTGGGCCTAGCCATTGCATGACGAAGTGGTCTGGCGCCACGTGCAGCACCTGCGGCACGCGCACGCCTGCGGCATGCAGGGCGCGCAGGCGGCGCACTTCCAGCGCCTGCCCGGCCGCGCCGCCCAGCAGCGGCGCGGTTTTGAGGTAGGGCGCGCCCAGCAGCCCGGCCAGCGCGCCCAGCAGCCGGTAGCGGGCCGGATGCCGTGGCGCGCGCATGCTTTTGACGACCACGCGGCCCGCATGGGGCGTTTGCACCACCGCCACATTGCCGCCGCGCCACTGGGAGGCGGCGCTGGCGATGGCTTGCAGGTCTTGCGGCGACAGGGCAGGGGCGGTCATGCCGGCGGCGGGCTTCAGAGAATTTCAAACTGCCGCCCGTCCGGCAGGCGGTAGCGGGCGAAGTCAAGGCCGTCCAGCGTCATGATGCGGGTCACGCCCGTTTCCACGGCCAGGCGGTAGAGCGAGGCTTCGGCCAGGTCCATTTCGCTTTCTCCGCCTTTTTGGCCCGCTTCGTCTTTCGGGGGGTGGGTGTGGCGCATCATCAGCGCAGAGAAGTCCAGCAGGGCCGTCTGCTCAAAGGGGAAGATGAAGATGGCTTCCTTGCCCAGCCAGTTCAGAAGGGCGAAGCGGCCGGGCGGCGCAATGAGGGCGCAGGCTTTGGCAACGCAGGGCCATGTGGTGGCCAGCGCCCAGTGTTCCAGCGAAGCCAGCGCCAGCAGCTCGTCGTACTTCTGTGTCTGGATCGGGTTGCGCCCGAACAGCGCCGCCAGGGCGCTGGCGTCAATCAGTGCCGAGGCCATGTTTGGCCCTCAGCTTGGCAATCAGGGCGGCGCGGGTGCGGCCTGTGTCGTAAGGGGAGGCCGCCGTGGCGCCGTGGGCTTCGTTCATGGCCTCGCCTTGCAGGGCCTGGTCCATTTCGGCGCGCACTTGCAGCAGCAGCTGATAGGGGTCTTTGCGCCCCAGCGCGTGCTCCACGGCGTCAATGATGAATTGCGATTTGGTAATGCCCTTGCTCTGGGCGGCGAGTTCAAGCTCTTTCTCGAGCTCCGGATTCATGCGTACGGAGACGGCCATTTGATACTGCCTGTGACCTGGGTTGAGAGGAAGTCGAAAACCGCTGGGCCGCTGCATTCAGCCAGAAGCGCTACTTCCGGATGCAGCGCGGCCCAGAGGAGTGAATCCTACTATTGCAAGAGATGCATGACCAGAGGGTAAACGCGGTGCTCCATCGCCCGCATGCAGTCTGCCCCAGCCTGCTGACGGGCTGCCAAAGACGCCGGAAAGCATTGAAAACAGGAGCAAATTCAAGGGGGTTGAAATACCGTTCCGCGCAGTTTCTACTAGGACGTAATGCTATTGATAAAGGAGCTAAATCAACCTGTTTCCAGGAACCTGTTCAGAGCCTGAGCGCAAGGAGCAAGGAGGCGAATCGGGACGGGCGGCAAGACGCAACCCGCAGCCGGGCCTGGCTGTTTCCTCGTGCGGCCTGGCGAGGCGGCCCCCGGCAAGGTGTTTGCAAGGCCCAGGAGCGCCCAAGTTCACGCCTGCGCGCTTTTCACGCTTTTCATGTCCACAAACAGGCTCCGTGCAGGCTCTGATGCCTTCACCCGCCATTCACTCCTGCCCCAGCGCCTGGCGCACGGCGCTGACCTGGCGGCGGGAGATGGTCAGAAGTTCATCCACGCCAGCCAGGCGCACGGCCCAGCTTTCGCCGTCGATGAAGTCGCGCTGGCGCACGATGGCGCGCATGGCGGCGGGCAGCACGAGAGCATTGCGGTTTATGCGCAGAAAGCGCCCCGGGTACTTGGCTTCAATCTGGTTGAGGCTGTCGTTCAGCACATAGCTGGCGGCGACGGTGCGGACGGTGACGTATTTCTGCTCCGCCTTGAAATAAAGCACTTCGGCCAGCGGTATGCGCTGGGCGCGGCCCCGCTCGGAAATGAGCACCCATTGCCCGTCCAGCGCGTCGCCCTGGGCGGCGCGCGCCAGGCGGGCGCGCACGGCCTTTTGCAAGGCAGCCTCCAGGCGCTCGCAGCGCACGGGTTTGGTGAGGTAATCCACGGCGTCAAGCTCGAAAGCGTCAAGCGCGTGCTCGGCGTAGGCGGTAACGAAGATGAAGGGCGGCGGCGCAGGCAAGGCATTGAGCTGGCGGGCCAGCTGCATGCCGTTGGCGCCGGGCATGTGAATGTCGATCAGGGCCGCGTCAAAGCGCTGGCGCACCAGCAAATCCATCGCATCAGGCGTGTTGGCGGCTTCGGCGGCCAATTCGGCGCGGGGGTTGCGGCAGTCGCCCAGCAGGCTGCGCATGCGCGAGCGCGCCAAGGGTTCGTCATCCACGACGAGAACTTGCAGGGGCTTTTCGGACTGTCCGGTTTCTGGCTCGCCGGTTTCGGGCTTGCCAGCTTTTGGCTGGGCGGCTTCGGGCTTGCCGGCTTTTGGCTGGGCGGTTTTGTTCATGGCAGGTGTCGGCGGTGGCCTTTTCAGTGATGACGGGAAGAAGACGCGGCCTGTGCGGCGCGGATTTGCGCGGCGGTCATGGGCACTTCCAGACGGGCCTGGTAGAGATCGCCGATGAGGGCGGTTTTGAAGCTGCCCTCCATGTCGTGCAGCAGCTTGAGGCGGTCTCGCACATTACCCAGGGCGATGCCGTGGCCCTTGCGACCCTGGCCGGCAGGCACGGTGTTGGTGACCTTGATCACGGCGACCTGGCCGCGAAGGCGCGTGGAAACGCGCAGCTGCGCGCCGCTGGGGCTAGGCTCCACGCCGTGCTTGACGGCGTTTTCCACCAGCGGCTGCAAGATCAGCGGCGGCAGGCGTGCGGCCAGCGTGCGCGCATCCAGCGACCACTGCACGCGCAGGCGCTCGCCAAAGCGGATCTGCTCAATGTCCAGATAGCGCCGCGCCAGCTCGATTTCCTGCGCCAGCGTGGCGCTGTCGCCCTGCTCGGCAAGAGCGTGGCGGAACAAGTCCGCCAGGTCTTCCAGCACGCGCTCGGCCTTTTCAGGCTCGCCGCGCACCAGGGCGATGGCGGTGTTGAGCGTGTTGAACAGAAAGTGCGGGCGAATGCGCGATTGCAGCTCCGCCAGCCGCGCCGTGGTGGCCGCAGGCGCGCGGCCGCGCACGCGCCACATCAGCGCCGCCGTCAGCACGGCCGCCAGCAGCGCCCCGGCCACGGCGCTGGCCAGCCAGGGCGGCGCGGCGCGCACATCGACCGTCAGCGCCATGAGAATGGCGCAGGCCGCCAGCCCTGCCAGCGCGCCCAGCGCCACGCCCGCCGCCATTTGCGCCTGCACGGGCAGGCGCGCCAGCGGTTTTTTCAAACTGCACCCGGCCACCAGCCACAGCAGCGTGGCCGGCAGCGTGCCGCCCGTGACAAAAGCCAGGCGCAGCAGCCACTCCAGCGCGCCGCCCGGCATGAACAGCAGCGCCGCCGCCTGCGCCGCCTGCACCCCCAGCACGGCGCGCAGCACCACGCCCGCGCGGCAAACGTCAAACACCAGCGGCGTCTCGGCGCGCGCCGCCGCAGCAGCCACGGCGCGCGCGCTGCGCTGGCGGCCTGTGAGGGTCGATAAAATTTGCGAATCTTTCACGGGCTTTGCAACACACAGGAAAGTGTGTCAATTATTTGTGATAACCACAACAAGCGCCAGCCCTGCAAACGCCGCCTTTTTCCGCTTTTGCCATTTTTTTTCGCCGTTTTTCCGGCTTGGGCGCGTTTGTTTTTCAAATCTCTTTTTCAGCCCTACCCTGCTTTTTTCCCCGAAAGCCCATGAGCAACCAACTCGACAAGAAATCCCAAGCCTGGTCCGCCCTGTTTTCCGAACCCATGAGCGAGCTGGTGCAGCGCTACACCGCCAGCGTCTTTTTTGACAAGCGCCTGGCCGAAGCCGACATCACCGGCAGCCTGGCCCACGCCGGCATGCTGGCCGCGCAAGGCATCATCAGCGCCGCCGATCTGGCCGCCATCCAGCAAGGCATGGCGCAAATCCGCCGCGAAATCGAAACCGGCCAGTTCGAATGGAAGCTGGCGCTGGAAGACGTGCACCTGAACATCGAAGCGCGCCTGACCCAGCTCGTGGGCGACGCCGGCAAGCGCCTGCACACCGGCCGCAGCCGCAACGACCAGGTCGCCACCGACATCCGCCTGTGGCTGCGCGGCGAAATCGACCTCATCAGCCGCCTGCTGCGCGACTTGCAAGCCGCGCTCATCAGCGTGGCCGAGCGCAACGTGAACACCATCCTCCCCGGCTTTACCCACCTGCAAGTGGCCCAGCCCGTCAGCTTCGCCCACCACCTGCTGGCCTACGTCGAAATGTTCGCCCGCGACGAAGCCCGCATGCAAGACGTCAGAAAGCGCGTGAACCAGCTGCCCCTGGGCAGCGCCGCCCTGGCGGGCACAACCTACCCGCTCGACCGCGAAAGCGTCGCCCGCGCGCTGGGCATGGTCGATGAACAAGGCCGGCCCTGCGTGTGCCAAAACAGCCTGGACGCCGTCAGCGACCGCGACTTCGCCATTGAATTTGCCGCCGCCGCCTCGCTCGTCATGGTGCACATCAGCCGCCTGAGCGAAGAACTCGTGCTCTGGATGAGCCAGAACTTCGCCTTCATCCGCATCGCCGACCGCTTCACCACCGGCTCATCCATCATGCCGCAGAAGAAAAACCCCGACGTGCCCGAACTCGCGCGCGGCAAAACCGGCCGCGTGGCCGGCCACCTCATGGGCCTCATCACCCTCATGAAAGGCCAGCCCCTGGCCTACAACAAAGACAACCAGGAAGACAAGGAACCCCTTTTTGACACCGTGGACACCGTGCGCGACACCCTGCGCATCTTCACCGACATGATCGGCGGCCAGCCCAACGCGCAAACCGGCGCGCGCGAAGGCGGCATCACCGTCCAGGCCGCCGCCATGCGCCAGGCCGCCAGCCGGGGCTACGCCACCGCCACCGACCTGGCCGACTACCTGGTGAAAAAAGGCCTGCCCTTCCGCGACGCCCACGAAACCGTGGCCCGCGCCGTCAAAGCCGCGCAGCAGCAAGGCGTGGACCTGGCCGAGCTGCCCCTGGAAACCCTGCAAGCCTTCGACCCCCGCATCGAAGCCGACGTGTACGACAAGGCCCTCACCCTCGAAGCCGCCCTGAATGCACGCAACACCCTGGGCGGCACCGCCCCCGCCCAGGTGCAGGCGCAGATCGCGCGCCACAAGGCCCGCCTGTCTGCCGGGCAAAGCTGAAAACCTGCTCACAAAGCTGCCCCGCCAGCCTGATTGCATTCAAAAAGAAGAGCAAATTTGAGGGGGCTGAAATGCCTTTCTGCGCAAGCTCCACTAGGACATCATGCTATGGATAGAGGAGCTAATCGCGGCAGCTTTCCTTCTTTGATCCTGCTTGCAGTCTGGCCATGGGGCGCAAAAGCGCAGGAATCGGGATGCGCTGCAAAACGCAAACGGGAGGTCTTGTAGCCTGCTGAGACTTGCAAGGTCAAGAGTGTTCGAGGCCATGTTTTTCGTATCCACAGACAAACTCCGAGCAGGCCCCCAGAACGGCTGGCGAAAGCCGCCTTGCTGGCGCAGCAACGGCCAGGCAGAACCTGCGCCCTGAAGAAAGCAGAAGAACTTCACTCAATAAAAGGAGCAAATTTGACGAGTGAAAAACGGCTTTCGCGCCATCTCACCAGGACTTTGCGCTATTGAATTAAGAGCGATTCCTGCCGCCTATTTCATAATCAGGCCGCCTGCCGCCGCCGTTTTTCTTTTGCGCTTTCGCTTTTTCATCCATGCAAGCCACTGCTTTTGACACGCCGCCCTGGTGGCAGCGCGTGCTGCCCATGTTCCGGGGGTTTGACGGGCCGCTGCTGGCCGCCGTGCTGCTGCTGGCGGGGCTGGGGCTGACCATCATGTATTCCTCCGGCTTTGACCACGGCACGCGCTTTGTCATGCACGGGCGCAACATGCTGCTGGCGGCGGCCATCATGTTCGTGGTGGCGCAAGCGCCGCCGCAGCGGCTGATGCGGCTGGCCGTGCCGGTTTACACGGCGGGCGTGCTGCTGCTGGTGGCGGTGGCGCTGTTTGGCATCACCAAAAAAGGCGCGCAGCGCTGGCTGAATGTGGGCGTGGTGATTCAGCCCAGCGAGATCATGAAGATTGCCGTGCCGCTCATGCTGGCTTGCTGGTTTCAGTGGCGGCAGGGGCAGGGGCGCAGCCGGGCGGTGGACTTTGCGGGCGCTTTTGCGCTGCTGGCCGTGCCGGTGGCGCTCATCATGAAGCAGCCTGATCTGGGCACGGCGCTGCTGGTCATGGCCAGCGGCCTGGCCGTGATTTTTTTCGCCGGGCTGCCCTGGCGCTGGGTGCTGCCGCCGGTGGCGCTGGCGCTGGCGGGCGTGGCGGGCATCGTGTTTTTTGGCGATGAGCTTTGTGCCGACGGGGTGGACTGGCACGTGCTGCGTGAATACCAGCGCCAGCGCGTGTGCACGCTGCTGGACCCCATGCGCGACCCGCTGGGCAAGGGCTTTCACATCCTGCAAGCCATGATTGCCATCGGCTCGGGCGGGCTGCACGGCAAGGGCTTCATGCAGGGCACGCAGACGCATCTGGAGTTCATTCCCGAGCGCACCACCGATTTCATCTTTGCCGCCTTTTCCGAAGAATTCGGCCTGGCGGGCAACCTGCTGCTGATTTTTGGCTTCTGGTGCCTGGTGCTGCGCGCGCTGGCCCTTTCCGCTGTGGCGCCCACGCTGTTTTCGCGGCTGCTGGCGGCGGCGGTGAGCACCATCTTCTTTGCCTACGCTTTCGTGAACATCGGCATGGTCAGCGGCGTGCTGCCCGTGGTGGGCGTGCCGCTGCCTTTCATCAGCTACGGCGGCACAGCGATGGTGACGCTGGGCGTGGCGCTGGGCATTCTCATGTCCGTCAGCCGCGCGCGCTGGCTGGCCGAGCGGCAGCGCAAGGCGCTGTTGGCATAGGAAGTGCGAGCAGTTTTTGCCGCACGGCCGAATCAGAAAAGAAAAACCCCGGTCTCTTTCGAGAACGGGGTTTTCCTGGCAACCGGCTGATTTGTTACATGTTTTCGATCATCACTTGACCAAAACCGGAGCAGCTCACTTGCGTGGCGCCTTCCATTAGGCGGGCGAAGTCGTAGGTGACCTTTTTGCTCAGAATGGATTTTTCCATGCTGCTGATGATGAGATCGGCCGCTTCCGTCCAGCCCATGTGGCGCAGCATCATTTCGGCGCTCAGGATTTCAGAGCCAGGGTTCACATAATCTTTGCCTGCGTATTTGGGGGCCGTGCCGTGCGTGGCCTCAAACATGGCGACTGTGTCTGACAGGTTGGCGCCGGGAGCAATGCCGATGCCGCCTACTTGCGCGGCCAGCGCGTCGGAGATGTAGTCGCCGTTGAGGTTGAGTGTGGCAATGACGCTGTATTCGGCAGGGCGCAGCAGGATTTGTTGCAGGAAGGCGTCGGCAATGCTGTCCTTGATGGTGATTTCCTTGCCTGTTTTGGGGTTGGCAAACTTGCACCACGGGCCGCCGTCAATTTCCACCGCTCCGAATTCACGCTTGGCCAGGGCATAGCCCCAGTCGCGGAACCCGCCTTCGGTGAATTTCATGATGTTGCCCTTGTGCACCAGCGTCACGCTGGGCTTGTCGTTGTCAATGGCGTATTGAATGGCTTTGCGCACCAGGCGTTCGGTGCCTTCACGCGATACGGGCTTGATGCCGATGCCTGATGTTTGAGGAAAGCGGATTTTGGTTACGCCAAAATCGTCCTGCAATATCTTGATGAGTTTTTTCGCCTTTTCAGACCCGGCTTCAAATTCGATGCCGGCATAAATATCCTCGCTGTTTTCGCGGAATATCACCATATTGGTTTTCTCCGGCGCTTTCAGAGGCGAGGGGACGCCCTTGAAATACTGGATGGGGCGCAGGCACACATACAGATCAAGCTGCTGGCGCAGGGCCACGTTCAGGCTGCGGATGCCGCCTCCCACGGGCGTGGTGAGCGGGCCTTTGATGGAAACTACGTAGTCGCGCACGGCTTCAAGGGTTTCGTCAGGCAGCCATACGTCGGGGCCATAGACTTTGGTGGATTTCTCGCCTGCATAGACTTCCATCCAGTGAATCTTGCGCTTGCCGCCGTAGGCTTTGGCCACGGCCGCATCCACTACTTTCAGCATGACGGGGGTAATGTCCACTCCAGTGCCATCGCCTTCGATATAGGGAATGATGGGCTGGTCCGGCACATTCAGTGACATGTCGGCATTGACCGTGATTTTTTCGCCCTGGGCTGGCACTTTGATGTGCTGGTACATTGAATCATCTCTCCGGTAAAAACAAGGAAAATGGCGCGGGCCTTTGCAATTCCCCGCCTGTTTGCGGCGCGTTTCGCGCCTGCAAGGCCACGCGCGATTTTAGCGGCCAGCTTTGCCTGGAGCCGCTTTGCTTTTTTCGAGTTTCACCCATGAAAACCCTGATTTCCGCCGCTTTGCTCTGCCCCGCTTTGGCCTGCGCCCAAGCCACGCCGCCTGCGCCGCAAATGGATTTGCCCCGCGCGACGCTCACTATCGGCATGCATCACATCGATGTTCAATTGGCGCAAACCGACTGGCAGCGCCAGGTGGGCCTGATGCACCGGCGCAGCATGCCTGAGCACGAAGGCATGCTGTTCGTGTTCGAGCGGCCTGGCGTGCAGTGCTTCTGGATGAAAGACACCCTCATTCCCCTGACTGCCGCCTTTGTGGCGGATGACGGCGTGATCGTCAATCTGGCTGACATGCAGCCGCTGGACGAGAACACGCACTGCTCCAGCCGCCCCGTGCGCTATGTGCTGGAAGTGAATCAGGGCTGGTTCAGCCAGCGCAAGCTACAGGCGGGCATGAAGCTCAAGGGCTTGCCCGTTTCACGCGATTGAGCCGGGCTGCTTGGCCGTGCCAAGCGGCTGCCGGGCGCAGAAGGTCTCTTGAAGCCAGCCCGTCGGGCAGTATCAAAAACAAGAGCGAATTTGATGGGGTCGAAATACGCCTTGCGCAGTATTGACTAGGACGTATTGCTATGAATAGAGTAGCGAATACACCGTGTATTTCACGTTGCCAGCTTGCCGCGTTGCGCTCCTGGAGTTTGTTCGGAGCCTGTCCGTGGGCGCGAAAAGCGCGGATCCGGGCGCTTTGCGGCGTTGCAACCCATCCCGGGGCCGCGTTTTGGCCTCTCACGGCCAGGCTCTCTGAACAGGCTCTTATTTCAGCCAGCCTGTCAGTTGCATGGCCTGCTCGGTCAGCGCGGGGGCCAGCAGCCAGCCGTGGCGGAACAGGCCGTTGATACGCAGGCAGCGGCCGCGCCATTCGGTGCAGGGGTTGTTGTCGGGCAGCGCGGGGCGCAGGTTCACGTCCAGCCGCAGGATGCGCGCTTCGGCCAGGGCGGGCATGGCGCTGTGGGCGGCGGCCAGCAGCTCGACGGTGCTGCGCAGGCTGGCGGGGCTGCGGTCTTCGGTTTCCAGTTCGCTGGCGCCAATCAAGAGCAGATCGGGCGAGCGCGGCACGATGTAGATGCCGTGGCGCGGGTGCAGCAGGCGTGTCAGGCGCGTGAGGCCATGGGCGGGCGCTTGCAGCCAGATGACTTCGCCGCGCACGCCGCGCACGTCAAAAACGGGCGATGCGCTGGCGCATGCGCCTTGCCGGCTGGCTTGCGCGCCCACGCCGCGCGTGTCGATCACGGCGTCAAACGCGGCCTGGCCGCCGTCTGCAAAGTGCAGCGTGCCGTTTTCTTCCACGCAGCGCACGGGGCGGCTCCAGTGCCATTGCGCGCCGGGGCTGTCGTCGTGCAGGGCCATCATCATGGCGACGGCGTCCAGCTGCCCTTCGCCCGGCAGCAGCCAGGCGTGCGCGGGGCCTTGCAAGGCGGGTTCCAGCTCGCGCAGCCGCGCCAGCTCCAGCGGCTGCACGCCTTCGGGCGGGCTGAGGTTTTGCCAAGCCTGGGTTTCGCAGGCCGTGCGCAGGCGCTCCAGCACGCGCTGCGCTGCGCCCAGGTCTTCGCGGTGGGCCAGCATCAGGCTGCCTTCGCTGCGGAACATGGGGCGCTGCGGCAGCGCGGCGGCAATGTCGCGCCACAGGGCGATGGAGCGCCAGCCCAGCGCCGCCACGGCAGGCTCCACCGTATCCAGCTCTGCCAGCGGGCTGAGCATGCCCGCCGCCGTGAAACCTGCCGCCGTGGGCACATCAGAATCGTCCGCCTGGCTGCGGAATACGGGGCCGGGGCCACGGGCCACGTCAAACACGCTCACGCGGTGCCCCGCGCGCGACAGCTGCCACGCCAGCAAGCGCCCCAGCAGGCCCGCGCCCGCAATGCCTATGGAAAGAGATTGGGTTGATGACATGATGAAAGTCGCTCCTATCTTGTTGGGGATGATCCGGCTCTTTGATTCCAGCGCGCGGCGCATGCAAGGCTGATGGCCGCTTTGCGGCCCAGAGCCGGGCGCCGCTTTCGCGCTGCGTCAAAACCGGCGTCGGGCAAAGCCGGGCCGCCATTGTGGCGCTTGGATAACGGCGGTTTCGTCTGACCGGTTCGCCGCCGCCGATTCAAACTCTGAACAAATTTTCAGCCCCTGCTACGCCAGGATGAGCGCCATCAGAGCGAAGCTGCCCAGCAGCGCAGCGCCCAAAATGGCGCGCGAACCCAGGGCGCAGGCGCGCAGCAGATCAGCCGGCTCAGGCGCGCGGCCTGCGGGGTTGAGGGTGTAACTGCCCGGCTTTCCCAGGCGCACGCCCAGCAGCAGCGCCACGGCGGCCATGGGCCAGCCGCTATTGGGCGACGGGGTTTGGCGTGCCTGCTCTGGCAAGGCGGCCAGCGCCCGCCCGCGCCGCAAGGCCAGCCGCCCGGCCGCCAGCCATAGCAGCGCGGCCGTCAGGCGGGCCGGCAGCCAGGAAAGGGCGTCGTCTGCACGGGCGGCCCATTTGCCCGCCCATTCCCACTGGCGCGCCACGCCGCCCAGCTCGCGCGCGGCGCGGTAGCCCCACATGGCGTCTGCCGTATTGGCAAAGCGATAGAGCGCCGCGCCTGGCAGGCCCAGCAGCACAAACCACAGCAGCGGGGCAATGACCGAGTCGTTCAGGTTTTCAGCCAGGCTCTCGATGGCGCTTTCACGCACTTCGCCGGATGTGAGCTGCGCCGTGTCGCGGCTCACCAGCCGGGCCAGGCGGGCGCGCCCCGCCGGCAGGCCGCCCTGCAGGGCGGCTTCAACCGCCAGCACCTCGTCATGCAGCATGGCCCAGGCCAGCAAGGTTTTCAGGCACAGCGCCAGCGCCAGCGTGGCCAGCCAGGCAGGCTGGGTGAGCAGCCAGGCTTGCAGCCCCCAGGCCGCCCCCGCAAACAGGCCCGCGCCTGCCAGCCAGGCCGCTGCGCCACGCCAGAAGGCAGGCCAATCCGCGCCTGAAGAAGCCGATGCGGCAGGCGGCGCAATGCGCACGCCCAGCCACAGCAGCGCATGCCCCATCCACGCCACGGGGTGCCAGCGCATGGGCGGCTCACCTGCCACACGGTCCAGGCAAATCGCCAAGGCCGGAATGCAAGCCAGCAGCAGCGGCCAGAAGGCCGTCAGCTCAGACCCGGCCGCGCTCACGCGCAGCCACAGCGGCCAGGCGCTGGCCTGTTCAGCAGTGAGGGCGGATTGCCAAAAGCCAGAAGCCAGCACAGAAAAAATACAGAAACAAAACAAGATGACGCGCGATGCGGCCAGGCTCTTCAAGCGCGAAATTCAGGAAGCGTCAGGAAGCGGCTGCGCCATCAAACGCAAAAAAAAACGGCCCTTCTGGCAGATGCGCCGGAACCCGTTCAAAGTCTGGCCCGGGGGAGCGAACCCCGAATGGGCTGGCCTATCAAGGCATTTGCAATGCCGCAAAGCGCCACCTCCGCCGCATTGCTCCTTCAGCCTTTCCGCCGCCCGGGCATGCCTGCTTCAGACAGCCAAAGCAGCACAGGCCATGCGTTCATTCCTCTGCGCCATCGTCCGCCAGGGCTTCATCCAGCCGCTGCAACAAGGCTGCCAGCGCAGCCTCATCGCTGGCGGGCAGACCCTCGCCTGAAGCAGGCGCTTCAGGCGCAGCGGCAGGCCGCGCCGCCTTGGCTGGCGCAGCCGTATCGCGGTCAAACACCAGATTGAGGGCCGCCAGCACCGCAATGCGCTCACGGGCGCGCAGCTTGCCGCTGCTGCGAATCTGGCACATGGCTTCATCCACGCGGGCCACGGCCTCGGCCAGACGCCTTTCACTGCCCGCCGGGCAGGCCAGCACGTAGCTCTCCCCCATGATTTGCACTTCAGTCTGCGCGGCAGGCGCGGTCACCGGCTGCTTCATCGCGGCGCCTCCTGCCCCAGCCGGGCCAAGTGGCTCAGAAGCTCTTCATTGCGCGACCGCGCCGCTGTCAGGCGTGACTGAAGACTGTCACGCTCCTGCGTGAGCGCCTGCACTTGCAGCTTGAGCAAGGCATTGGCGCTGCGTAACTGGGCGTATCGCGCCAACAGGCGATCCACGCGCTCAACGATCCGGGGCAACAGGGAAGAACTCATGAGGCAATGCAGAGGCGGCAAAAGCGCGAATTCTAGTTTTCTCCCCTGCCGCGCAGCCCGCCATGCGGGCGGCCCTCGCGGGCGAAAAACATGCGAGAGGGCATCAGAAAAAGGAGCGAATTTACGGCCTGGAAACAGCCTGATGTCCTAGTGGAAGCTCACGATGGCGCTATCAATCAAGGAGCTGACCCAGACACTGCCCACAGGCTCGCGTTTTGCCGCCTGGCGGCTGAAAACACCGCCTGAAGCTTGCCGCCGCGCAGCCCGTTCGCAGGCATTCAAGCGCCCTAGGGATAACCCTGAGCCTGCCGCTCATACGGTTAAAACGTAACACCTGCCGAATAAAATTGTTTGCATCACATCGTTCTCATCAGTCACCTAAGGAGAAAGCAGCATGAAAGCACTTGTCGCCGTCAAGCGCGTGGTGGACTACAACGTGAAGGTTCGCGTCAAAAGCGACCAAAGCGGGGTGGAAACCGCCAACGTCAAGATGAGCATGAACCCCTTTGACGAAATCGCCGTGGAGGAGGCGGTGCGTCTGAAGGAAAAAGGCGTGGTGACAGAAGTTGTCGCCGTCTCTTGCGGCGCGGCGCAAAACCAGGAAACCCTGCGCACCGCGCTGGCCATTGGCGCCGACCGCGCCATTTTGGTGCAGACCGACGCCGAATTGCAGCCGCTGGCCGTCGCCAAGCTGCTCAAGGCCGTGGTGGACAAGGAGCAGCCGCAAATCGTGCTGCTGGGCAAGCAGGCCATTGACGACGATGCCAACCAGACGGGCCAGATGCTGGCCGCCTTGGCCGACTGGCCGCAAGCCGCTTTTGCCAGCAAGCTGGAAGTGAAGGATCAGCAGCTGCAAGCCACGCGTGAAGTGGACGGCGGCCTGCAAACCATCTCGGTGGCGCTGCCCGCCGTCGTCACGGCTGACTTGCGCCTGAACGAGCCGCGCTACGTCACCTTGCCCAACATCATGAAGGCCAAGAAAAAGCCGCTGGAAACCATCACGCCGCAAGACCTGGGCGTGGACGTGGCCGCACGCCTGAAAACCCTGAAGGTGGCCGAGCCGCCCGCCCGCAGCGCCGGCGTGAAAGTGGCCGATGTGGCCGAGCTGGTCAGCAAGCTCAAGAACGAAGCCAAAGTGATCTGACAAGGAGAAAGGAATCGTCATGACCGCCCTCGTTATCGCCGAACACGACAACGCCTCCCTCAAGCCCGCCACGCTGCACGCCGTCACGGCCGCCCGCCAATGCGGCGGCGATGTGCATGTGCTCGTCGCAGGCCACAACGCCGCCGCTGCCGCGCAAGCCGCCGCGCAAGTGGCCGGCGTCGCCAAAGTGCTGCATGCCGATGGCCCGGCCCTGGAGCATGGCCTGGCCGAAGACCTGGCCGCGCAAGTGCTGGCTGTGGCTGGTGGCTACAGCCACATCCTCTTTCCCGCCACCGCCAGCGGCAAAAACACTGCGCCGCGCGTGGCCGCCAAGCTGGATGTTTCGCAAATCAGCGACATCACCAAGGTGGACAGCGCCGACACCTTCGAGCGCCCCATCTACGCGGGCAACGCCATTGCCACCGTGCAAAGCGGCGATGCGGTGAAAGTCATCACCGTGCGCACCACGGCTTTTGACGCCGCAGCCGCCACGGGCGGCAGCGCCGCCGTGGAAAGCGTGCCCGCCGTGGCCGCCAGCGGCAAGAGCCGCTTCGTCGGCCAGGAGCTGGCCAAGAGCGACCGGCCCGATCTGACCGCCGCCAAGGTCGTTGTCTCCGGCGGCCGCGCGCTGGGCAGCGCCGAGCAGTTCCAGTCCGTGCTCACCCCGCTGGCCGACAAGCTGGGCGCCGCCATCGGCGCCAGCCGCGCCGCCGTGGATGCAGGCTACGCCCCCAATGACCTGCAAGTGGGCCAGACGGGCAAGATCGTCGCCCCGCAGCTGTACGTGGCCGTGGGCATTTCCGGCGCCATCCAGCACGTGGCCGGCATGAGCGGCAGCCGCGTCATCGTGGCCATCAACAAAGACCCGGACGCCCCCATCTTCAGCGTGGCCGACTACGGCCTGGTGGCCGACCTCTTTGAAGCCGTGCCCGAACTGGTGAAAGCGCTGTAAACCCCGCAGCGCCGCCATCAATGAAAAGCACCGCCTCCGCGCGGTGCTTTTTTTATGCCTGCCAGAACCAGAAAGCGAGCCAGATCAGCTCCTGAAAAAATAGCATGAAGTCTTAGAAGAAACTGCGCAAATGCCGTTTCATGGCCTTTTTATTCGCTCCTGTTTTTTGACAACCCAAGCGCCTGCGCCAGACGAAAAGCAGGCTGGCCGCGTGGGCGGAACGGGAGCAGACGGCGTCTGACGCCTGGCCAGCGCAAAAGCCAGGCAAAGAATGAGGGCGGAGCCGCTTCATCTTCATGCTGCGGGCATTGCTCTTGCGCTTTGAAAGTTCAAGAAAAAAGGCCGTCCTGAAAGCCTGTTCAGAGATTCAGCGCTGAGCGCACGAACACCGCTTTCAGATGAGCCTGACGTTTGCCTGCGCGGCAATGCCGCAGCTTGCATTTGTGTCATCTCATCGTGAATGGCAAAAAAAATGCAATGCGAATGAAAATAACCGCGCTTCATGCGCCGCTGCCCGCCGCCAGACCCTGCGCGGGCGGCGTTTTTCAATTTCATCGATTTCATTTCTTCGCATTCATCATGGCTTTATTCCATTCGCCTGGATTTGCGCTGCGCGGCATTTGCGCGGCCATTGTTTTGCTGCCCGCGCTGGCTTATGTGCAAACGGCTGCGGCCGCTTTTGACGCTTCCGCGCTTCAAAGTGACGGCGCGGACGAGGAGGTCACCGCTGGCGACGCAGCGGGCGGCGGCAGCGCCGGCACGCTGGGCGCTGTCACGGTGGTGGGGCGCGCCGCGCCTGTGCCGGTGGAGCATGAAAGCAGCTATCAGCCCGTGCCCGATGCGTCCACGCTGCGCTCGCTGGCCCCCGCGCTGGAAGTGCCGCAAGTGACCAACGCCGTCTCCGCCCAGGTGCTGCGCGACCAGCGCCCGCGCTACATGGACGATGCGCTGATGAACGTCAGCGGCATCACGCAAGGCAACACGCTGGCGGGCACGCAAGACACCATCCTCAAGCGCGGCTTTGGCGGCAACCGCGACGGCTCCATCATGCACAACGGCATGCCGCTGGTGCAGGGCCGTGGCATGAACGCCGCCGCCGAAAGCGTGGTGGTGCTCAAAGGGCCGTCTTCCATGTTCTACGGCATCATGGATCCGGGCGGCGTGGTGAACGTGGTGAGCAAAAAGCCCCAAATGCAGCCGCGCACGGCCATCAGCCTGAGCGGCTCCGGCTACGGGCGCGGCCGCAACGGCGCGGGGCTGCTGCTGGATGCCACCGGCCCCGTGGCCGACAGCGGCCTGGCCTGGCGCCTGGTAGCCGACTACACGAATGAAGATTACTGGCGCAACTTCGGCAAGCGGCGCGACGTGCTGCTGGCCCCTTCGCTGGCCTGGTACGGGCGCGACACGCAAGCCGTGCTCTGGTACGAATTCCGTGACTACAACGTGCCGTTTGACCGTGGCACTGCGCTGGATCCGCGCACGAACAAGCCGCTGGACATTCCCGCCACGCGCCGCCTGGACGAGCCGTTCAACCAGATGAAGGGCAAGAGCCACCTGGCGCAGTTCTCGCTGGATCACCGCATCACGCCCGGCTGGTCGGGTCACGTGAGCCTGAGCTACAACCGCGAAACGTATGACGCCAACCAGCTGCGCCTGCTGGGCATCAACACCGCCACCGGCCTGCTGCGCCGCCGCGCCGACGGCACCCGGGGCGCGCTCAGCGCCGACAGCTACGGCACCGCCTACATCGACGGCAGCACCAGGCTGGGCGGCATGCAGCACGACATGCAATTCGGCATGGACGCCGAATACCGCAAGATTTACCGCGCCGACATGATTCGCGGCGGCGTGGACAACGCTTTCAGCTACCTCCACCCCGTGTATGGCCGCGTGCGGCCGGGCACGACCGTTGTGGCTGGCGACAGCGACCAGCGTGACCTGCTGCACAACCACTCGCTTTTCTTTCAGGACGCCATCCACCTGAACCGCCAGTGGATCGTCACCGCCGGCGCGCGCTACCTGCACTGGGCGCAGCGCGCGGGCCGGGGCCGCCCCTTCAAGCTCAACACCAACACCCGCGACGGCAAATGGCTGCCCCGCCTGGGCGTGGTCTACAAGCTCACGCCCGCCGTCTCGCTCTACGCCAGCTACAGCCAGTCGCTCAAACCCATCTCCACCATCGCCCCGCACTCCAGCGGGCTGATTGACTCCAGCGTCAAGCCCGAAAGCGGCAAGTCCTGGGAAGTGGGCGCCAAATACGAAAGCGCGGGGGGCCTGACCGGCACGTTGGCGCTTTTTGACATCCGCAAGAAAAGCGTGCTCGTCTCGCAGTTCAACCAGAACACGGGCCTGACCGAATGGCGCACCTCCGGCGCGGCCCGCTCGCGCGGCATCGAGCTGGACGTGGCCGGCGAAATCAACCCGCGCTGGAGCTTCATTGGCAGCCTGGCGCTGATTGACGCCAAAACCACCCGCGACCCCAAATTCCAGGGCAACCGTTTGTGGAACGCCGCCCGCATCACCGCCTCGGCCAACGCCGTCTACAACGCCGGCCAGCTCTGGGGACAAGGCCAGCTGCGCCTGGGCGCGGGCGTGCGCTACGCGGGCAAGCGCGCGGGCGACTCGGCCAACACCTTCTGGCTGCCTTCCTACACCGTAGCCAACCTGTTTGCCACGTATGAAACGCCCATTCAGGGCCGCAAAGTCAAGTTCCAGCTGAACGTGAAAAACCTGTTTGACCGCACCTACTACACCTCCAGCGTGAACGAATTCGGCCTGGCCCTGGGCGACGCGCGCCAGGTGTCGCTCACGGCAGGGTTCGAGTTCTGAAGCTGCTCAAAGCGGCTCGCAGGCGTGAAACGCGCAAGCCGGAACCGGCCCGGGCTGTGCGCGTTTCACTCCTTTTCGGGGAGCAAATTCAGGCCCCTGAAAACATCCCTTCCGCCCAATTTCAAGGGACTTGAAGCTATCAAACCAATAGCGGATAACCAGCGGCTTCAGAACCCGTTCACAGGCAGACTTTGAACCGCTCCCGCAAGCCTGCCCTTGCCCTCCATCGTCTTGCGCCTGGCGCTTTTCACCCCATGACCACACGCCGACACCATCTGGCCGCCCTCGCTGCCCTGACCTTGCTGCCCGCCGCAAGCCGCGCCCGGCCAAGCGACGCATCCAATGCGGGCGACGCGCCCGCCGCCCGCCGCACCCTGCTGCTGGGCCAGACGGGCGGCCCCCACGCCGCCGTGGACGAAGCCATCCGCCAGCATCTGACCCGGCGCGGCTGGGCCGTGACGATGGCCGGGCAAGACGCCGCGCCGCAAGCCGCGCAAGGCATGGCGCTGGTCATCATCTCCTCCACCGTGGCGGCCAAAAACGTCCACCCCGGCTGGCGGCAGCTTGCTGCTCCGCTGCTGACCTGGGAAAACGACTTGCTCGACGACCTGGCCATGACCGGCAAGCGCAGCGGCGCCGACTACGGCGAAGCCGAAAAAGAGCGCTACCTGTGGCTGGTCAATGCGCCGCACCCTCTGTCGGCAGGGCTGCCTGCCGGCGCGGCCAATGTGTATGTGAAACAGGCCCCCATGAGCTGGGGCAAACCGGGCCTGGGCGCCGCCACCATCGCCACGCTCTACGGCCAGCCCGAAAAAGCGGCCATCTTCGGCTACGAAAAAGGCGCGACGATGGACTACGAAACCCTGGCCCCGGCCCGGCGCGTCATGTTCTTTCTGGACAACGCCAGCTTCACCAACCTCTCCGAATCCGGCCTGCGCCTGTTCGACGCGGCCGTGGACTGGGCAGCTGGAGAATGTGCAAGTGATCAGACGCCATAAGCGGCACGGCATCAAGGCACCGCCCAAGCACTGGATTGCTGAAAGGTCTTTGGCCTGGCTGAGCAAGGACGCTGCGCTTGGCGAGGCATCGGTTGATGCATTCGTCAGGCTCACCAGCTTTCGACGCTTGGCTTGATTGGAGAACAGGCCCTGAGAAAGAACGGGAAATGGCTGCGGATCGGGTCTGAAATACCTGACGCAAGTGGCGGGCGCTTCGTGGAAACGCGAGTTTTATGCTCTTGAATCAATAGCGACAGGTCCTAGTGCAACGGGCGTGAAAGCCACTTTTCTACCCCTTGTATTCGCTCTTGTTTTTGATGCCTTCCGGTCTTCTTCATCACCTGGCCGCAAGGGACGGCAGATATGCCGCGCCTCATCCAGTCAAGACGGCTTTGTCCGCGCGCGCCAGGCATTCGTTTTTTGACGCTGCCCGGCACCCATGCAAAGCAGCCCGCAAGGCGATAGCGAAGTGGGAAACAAGCCCTGATTCGCTCCTTGATTCATAGCGTGACGTACTAGTGGAATGGGCGCAGATGCTATTTTTCGTGCACTCGAATTCGCTCTTGTTTTTGATGTGATACGGCGGCTGATCCGGTGAAACGCAGGCCATGCTGGCGTTCAGGAGGCAGAAGAAAGCCGCCGCTTCCTGCCAAGGGATGCGGCGGCTTGCCGGAAGGTTTTGTTCGAGAGGCTGGCGGTCTGTGGCCTTGCAAATTTTCGCGGGGTCACAGGCAAATCTGCTTGCGGGTTCGCGCCTTGCGGCGTCTCATGGCCAGGCTCCGGACTGGCTCTCAAAAGCGCGCCGACAGGCCCACGTAGAACGCGCGGCCCGGCTCGTTGTAGGTGGCCGCGCCTGCGCCGTAGATGGTGCGCGGGCGGTTCACGCCGATGGCGTTGCCCATGCGGTAGAGGCGCTTGTCAAACAGGTTGTTGATGCCGAACGAGAGGGCGATGCCGGGCGTGAAGGCGTATTGCCCGCCTACATTGACCAGGCCGTAGGGCTTGAGGCTGCGGGTTTCTTCGCCGGTGAGCGGCAGGCCCTGGTAGTCGTATTTGTTGGGCTTTTGGCGGCCATAGAAGGTGACGGCGGCAAACACGTCCAGCGCGGGCAGGGCCTTGTAGTCCAGGCGCGAGTTGAGGGTGTATTTCGGGATGATGGAAAGCTGCTCGCCAGTGAGCTTGTTTTTGCTTTGCAGCATCCAGGTGAAGTTGTTGCGCCAGGTCAGCGCGGGGCTGAAGCGGTAGCTGAAGGTGCCTTCCAGGCCGGAGATGACGGCTTTGGGCGTGTTGCTCCAGCGGAAGATTTCGGAGTTGGCGTACGGGCCTGTGCCGCCGGTGGCGTTGCCCGCGATGTCGTGGCCCGCTTCGATTTTGTTGCGGTAGTCGTTGTGGAACAGGGTGGCGCCGGCCTGGACGGTGTCGTCCGTGTATTCGATGCCCAGCTCTTTGTTGATGCTGGTTTCGGCCTTCAGGTCGGGGTTGCCTTGCAGGTAGCACGAGCCGTGGCCGCCCCAGCAGCCGATGCCCCGGCTGTAGAGCAGGTAGTTGGGGTTGAGCTGGTAGAGGTTGGGCGCTTTGTAGGCGCGCGCCACGCCGGCTTTGAGCGTGAGGCGGTCTGTGAAGTTGTGCAAGAGGTTGAGCGAGGGGCTGACATTGCCGCCCGCCTTGCTGTGGTGGTCCAGCCGCAGGCCGGGGGTGATGAGGGTGGCGCGGGTGAGTTCGATGTTGTCTTCAACGAACACGGAGGCGATGCGCGCGCTGATTTCGCTGCTGCGCTCCCGGACGGCGATGCCGGGCACGCGCCCGCCTTCGGTGGCGGCTTGTGACATGGAGTTGGGGTCGCTGAATTTCTGGTGCGCCCATTCCGCGCCCACGGTCATCATGTGGGTCAGGCTGCCCCAGCGGCCGCGCATGCTGGCTTCGCCGTGGGCGGTGAGCGCTTGCAGCTTGGCGGTGCTGAAGTGGTTGCTGGAAAACAGCCCTTCGGTGCCGCCGGCCAGCCCTTCGTCCATGCGGGTGTTGCGCGTGCTTTCGTATTGCAGCCAGGCTTGCGAGCTGCCGAAGTCGTAGCGCCCTTTGTGCGTGAGGGCGAAGGCGCTGCGGTACATGCGGTTGGTTTCGGAGCCGATGGCGTCCAGCACGCGCTGCGAGGTGGCCACCAGGCGGCCGCGCGCGTCGGTGGTGAAGTTGTTGGTGTTTTGCGTGTCGCCCGTGTAGATGTTGCCCTGGCGGCTGAAGGAGGCGTCCAGGTCAATGGTGTGGCGCTCCGAGGGCTTGAGCGACAGGCGAGCGGCCACGTCGCGGTTGCGCACGCCTTCGCGCCCGGCGGGGAAGGTGCCCCGGTAGATGCCCGTGCGGGTGGAGGCGTGGCCCCGGTTGATGTCCCAGGCGTCCGCGCCGGTTTTGGCGATGTTGGCGTTCACGCGAAAGCCCAGCATGGGCGAGATGGGGCCGGCCAGGCTGACGCTGGCGCGCTTGGAGCCGCCATCGCGCGAGTCTTGCGGGTGCTGGTAGTACACGCTGGCACTGCCGCCCAGCTTGTCGGGTATGGCTTTGGTGACGATGTTCACTACGCCGCCGGCTGCGCCGCTGCCGTAGCGGGCGGCGGCGGGGCCGCGCAGCACTTCTATTTTTTCCACGGCATCGGCGGGCACCCAGTTCATGTCGCCGCGCGTGTCGCGCTCGCCGCGCCAGCCGTAGCGCACCGAGTTGCGGCTGTGCACGGGCTTGCCGTCAATCAGGATGAGCGTGTTTTCCGGCCCCATGCCGCGCAGGTCAATCTGCCGGTTGTTGCCGCGCTGGCCGCTGGTGGAGTTGCCCGTGAGGTTCACGCCCGGCTGCTTGCGCACCACTTCGGCCAAGTCGCCCGCCGGGGGCGTTTGCAGGTCTTGCCGCGTGATGGTGGACACGCCCGGCGCCTGCTTCCAGGCCTGCTCGGCGGTATCAACCACTTTCACCTCTTGCAGGGTGGGCGTTTTGTCATCGGCTGCGTTTTGTGCCGTTTGCCCCGTTTGCGCCAGCGCGCCTTGCGCTGCCAGCAGCGCGGCCGCGCCTGCCACGGCGCGCAAATGCCATGTCTTGCTCATGCTCTGTTTCCTTTTGCTCAAAAAGGCGCGATTGTCAGATGACAGGCGTTTTCATTTCAAGCCGCCGGGTATTTTTTGTGCGCGGGCCGCCCCGGCCGTTTTCATTTGCGCTACAAAAAGCGGATTGGCTGGCAATGAAACGGCAGGGAAATGATGAATTCCGCTCCTTTGTTCATAGCGATACCTCCCCGCCAAACGGGCGCAATCGCCATTTCAGACCCATCAAATTTGCTCCTTTCTTTGATGTGCTTCCATGAAAGAACCGTTTCATGAACCGCGCCTGTTTTGAATGGCGCAGCCCGCCCGCGCCGCCGCCCAGCCGCCTGGATCAGCTGACTCTGGGGATGATGCGGCTGGCATATGTCATTTATGGCGCGCTGCTGGCGGGCATGGTGGCAATCGTCATCGTCATCGCGCACATGAGATGGCGCGAGGAGTGGTGGCTCGCACCGCTGCTGGCGCTGTTGCTGATATGGGGTTTGATGGTCTGGCGCTGCATGCGCCAATCCGCCGATGGGCGCCTGTGGCTGGATGAGCAAACCTTGCGGGTGGAAACGGGCCTGCCGCGCCAGGCCGCCTGGCTGGGGCTGAGCACGAGCTGGTCGGTCAGCCTGGACGATCTGCGCAGCGGCAAGGCGCAGTGGCGCTGGAATGAGGTCATCTTCTCCAGCGCCGCCGCGCCGCCCCTGACCTGCCTGCGCGTGCGCACTCCATCAGGCTGGCAAAGGCTCACGCTAGAGGTGTGGCAGCCCGCAGGACGGCCCGCGCCTGCGCTGCAAACCGGCTCGCCATCCAATGGCCTGACGGACTGGAGCAGCCCCAACCGCCTGCGCCAGTGGCAGGCCCATCTGCAAGCCCTGCCGCTGACGCAGGCGCTGGCCGCGCGGGGCGTGGCCCTGCCGCCGCTGCAAGACTTGCTGCGCCACGCAGCGCCAGAGCAATTGCTGGATTCGCCTCGCACACGCTGTCTCGCGGCGGCTTTCGCGCTGCTGCTGGCCAGCGGCGCGCCACTGCTGACCGCAGCCCTGCCGCCGCACCCCCTGATCTGGCCGGCAGGCTCCTGGTCTGGCACTGCGCTGTTTGCTCTGGCTTTGGCGGTAACAGGGCCGCCCGCCTTCATCTGGCTGCTGTGCGAGCCGCAAAACTCTGACCGGGGGGCTTGGCTGTTCAGGCTGCGCTTTCGCGCCTGGCAATGCCTTCTGGCATTGACCACGGGCGGCATGCTGGCCCTGTGCGGATGGGCAGCGCTCATCTTGCTCACCAGCTGGCTGGCGGCGATGCAGCCTGTGACGGTCACCATCGCCGTGCAGCCCGCCAGTGGACTGCGCCAATTGCAGGCAGCCGTGCCTGGCGGGCCATTGAAGCTATGGGAAGAAAGCGCCAGCGCGCTGCCTTGCGCTGCCGGTCAGGCTTTTCTCCTGCCCATGCAGCGCGGCCCGGCGGGCCTGTGGTGGCAGTTCCGGCGGCAGGAGCTGCGCCAGCGCATGCAGGCCCTGCCTTGCCGCGAGACTGCACCAGCCAGTGCGCCAGCCGCCGCATACCCAATCGCTACACTCGCCGCCGCGCGCGACTGGCGATGAAGCCGCCAAAAAGCCGGTTCACAGCCAGAACCGGTTTTGGAGGCCGACGTGGACACCACGGGGGAGCGCGCCGCCGTTTTCGCCGCTCGCCTGGGCGGCCCCGCCACGGGGCCTGAACGACCCGTCCAACCACCCTGCATTCCTATGTACGACCGCCGCAATCTCATCGCGCAAACCGATTCCGAAGTCTGGGCCGCCATTGAGGCCGAAAACCAGCGCCAGGAAGACCACATCGAGCTGATCGCCAGCGAAAACTATGCCTCGCCCGCCGTGCTGCAAGCCGCCGGCACGCAGCTGACCAACAAATATGCCGAGGGCTACCCCGGCCGGCGCTACTACGGCGGCTGCGAATTTGTGGACGTGGTGGAGCAGCTGGCCATCGACCGCGTGAAAAAACTCTTTGGCGCCGAAGCGGCCAACGTGCAGCCGCATTGCGGCGCCAGCGCCAACGAAGCCGTCTTTCTGGCCTTTCTCAAGCCTGGCGACACCATCATGGGCATGAGCCTGGCCGAAGGCGGGCACCTGACGCACGGCATGGCGCTGAACATGAGCGGCAAATGGTTCAACGTGATTTCCTACGGCCTGAATGAAAAGGAAGAAATCGACTACGACGCCATGGAGCGCAAAGCGCGCGAGCACAAGCCCAAACTCATCGTGGCCGGCGCCAGCGCCTACAGCCTGGAAATCGACTGGGCGCGCTTTGCCCGCGTGGCCAAGGAAGTGGGCGCCATCTTCATGGTGGACATGGCGCACTACGCGGGCCTGATTGCCGGCGGCCAATACCCCAACCCCGTGCCGCACGCCGATGTGGTGACCAGCACCACGCACAAAAGCCTGCGCGGCCCGCGCTCGGGCTTCATCCTCATGAAAGCCGAACATGAAAAGGCCATCAACAGCGCCGTCTTCCCCGGCCTGCAAGGCGGGCCGCTCATGCACGTGATCGCCGCCAAGGCCGTGGCTTTCAAGGAAGCGCTCTCGCCCGAATTCAGGCAGTACGCCGAGCAGGTCAAGAAAAACGCGCAAGTGGTGGCCGAAACGCTAACCCAGCGCGGCCTGCGCATCGTCAGCGGCGGCACGCAAAGCCACGTGATGCTGGTCGATTTGCGCGCCAAAGGCATCACCGGCAAAGAAGCCGAAGCCGTGCTGGGCGCCGCCCACATGACCATCAACAAAAACGCCATCCCCAACGACCCCGAAAAGCCCATGATCACCAGCGGCGTGCGCATCGGCACGCCCGCCATGACCACGCGCGGCTTCAAGGAAGAACAAGCGCGCGCCACCGCCCACCTGGTGGCCGACGTGCTCGACAACCCGCGCGACGAAGCCAACCTGGCCGCCGTGCGCGCCAAAGTGGCCGAGCTGACCCGCGCTTTTCCGGTGTACGGCGGCTAAAAACCATCCTCAAAGTTATGCCGGAAGCCTGACCATGCGCCGAACCGTGCTGTCTCCTTTGAGGCAGTCTTGACCGACTAGGGGTCAATTGATGGCCTTGCTGGGCTTGGACCGCCTGCCCGCCTTGGCGTGCACCTGCTGGCGCAACAGCGCCAGCAGCACATCCCACACGCCGCGCTGACGCCAGCGGGCAAAGGTGTTGTAGAACTGTTTCCAGGGCGGGTAGACCTCGGGTGGTGCGCACCCTGGCAGCCTGTGGCTTGCAGATCCACGCGCCCGCCATTGACCAATATGCGGTTAATAAATGTAGGCGTAGGCGCGCCTGGAATGAAGAATGGATTTGAGCGAATCCGAACCGAAATCAGAAATCGAATGTGCAGGCATGAAAAACCAGCTGGAGGCGGGAAGGGTTCAAATGATTTCGCGCATTTTCTCGCTGGCATGCGCGCAAGCCTGATTCGTTTGGGTGTCAGGGCGCGTTTTGCTTGTTTGGCGCCATTGCCAGACGCAGCGCGCGCCAGCAAGCAGCACGAATGTGAGCGGCACGAAAAACATCTGCTCCATGACCATTTGGAGCAGAAAGACCATGGGCGAGCCTTGGCACGAGGCGCAGTCCATGCCGCCGTGCCGGAGCATGAAGGCGATGCGTCTGCTGGTGATGAGCCATAGCGGCAGCCATAACAGCGCCGCCAGCGCCAGCGATACGGTGAAGGCTCCGCGCCAGCGGCGCCAGACGGCCACGGTCACGCTCCAGAGCAGCAACAGACTGCCTGCCATGACGGCGATGCCGGTTGTTTGCTCACGCGTGATTTGCGAATGCAGCAAGAAGGCCAGCGGCAGCGATATCGCGAGCGCCGCTGCCGTCAGTGCCCACTGATAAAGGCGCATGGGGGCAGCTCGCGGTTATGCCTGCTCCTGGGCGGCGGCTTGCGCCTTGGCAGGGGCGGCTTTGCTTTTGCGCTGCGCGTCATACGCATCGACGATGCGGGCCACGAGCGGGTGGCGCACCACGTCGGCCGAGGTAAAGCGCGTGAAGGCCAGGCCCTTGACGCGTTTGAGCACCCGTTCGGCGTCCACCAGCCCGCTGGATGCGCCTTTGGGCAGGTCTATCTGGCTGATGTCGCCCGTGATGACGGCGCGCGCGCCAAAGCCGATGCGGGTGAGGAACATCTTCATCTGCTCGGGCGTGGTGTTCTGCGCTTCGTCCAGGATGACGAAGGCGTCATTGAGCGTGCGCCCGCGCATGAAGGCCAGCGGGGCAATTTCAAGCTGGTTGCGCTCGAAGGCTTTTTGCACGCGGTCAAAGCCCATCAGGTCATAAAGCGCGTCGTAGAGCGGGCGCAGATACGGATCGACTTTTTGCGTGAGATCGCCCGGCAAAAAACCCAGGCGCTCGCCCGCTTCCACGGCCGGGCGGGTGAGCACGATGCGCTGCACGGCGTGGCGCTCCAGCGCATCCACCGCGCAGGCTACGGCCAGAAAGGTTTTGCCCGTGCCAGCGGGGCCAATGCCAAAGGTGATGTCGTGGCTGGCGATGTTTTCCAGATACACGCTCTGGTTGGGCGTGCGCGCTTTCAGCCCCGCGCGGCGGGTGTTGAGCACGGGCGCGCCGTCTGCGTCTTGCGACAGCGGCATTTCTTCGCCGGCCAGCATGAGCTGCACGGCGTCGGGCCGCAGGGGCTTGCCCGCCATTTCATACAGCGCTTGCAGCACGGCCAGCGCGCGTTCGGCGCTTTTTTTGGGGCCGTCAATCTTGAATTGCTCGTGGCGGTGGGCGATGCTGACTTGCAGCCCGGCCTCGATGGTGCGCAAGTGCTCGTCTGCCGGACCGCACAAATTGGCCAGGCGTGTGTTGTGGGCAGGAATGAAGGCGTGGCGCAGGATCATGGAAGCGAAATGGAGCAAAGAAAGTGAATGGAAATCGGCCAGGCGGCCAGCGGGCGGAATTTTGCCTAAGGGCAGGCAGCCAGCGGGCTGGGCAGCCTTGAGGCAAATCGGCTTTGAGTCCTAGTGCAGGCTGGATTTGTTGCTATGTTTTTAAGAGTGACGTCCGCCCCGCGCAGACATTTGCTTCTGGCGCACTTGCCAGGCGTTTCCAGCGGAAACCAGCCCGGGCATGAGCCACAGCCAGCATGACAGCCATATGAAGGCGCGGCTGACGGAGGCGCGTGCGCCCCAGTCCATCCACAACACCCAGGCCAGTTGCAGGGAAAGGAGCAGCCATAGCATGAAGAGAAACAGCGCGGCTCCACGCCGCCCCTGCTGGTATTGGGCCGCGCCAGGCACGAGCAGCGAGACAGCGATGAGGGACCAGGCTTGCGGGCTGCGCCGGGCGTCTGGCGGCGGATGGACGGCCATGGGGCGCTGCAAAGGCGCGCCGCCTTTGCTCACTGCTGGCAGAGGCGGAGGAAGCTTTCGGGCTGCAGCCTTGAGGCGTTCCGCTTGCCTGGATAGCAGCAGGCCGGCTGCCAGCAACAGGCCCGCCAGGCCCAGCGATGACAGATACAGCGTGTGCCAACGCTGGTGACTGGCGCTGATTTGCGCCAGCGCTGCCTGCGTGGCGGCATCACCCCAATCCGCCTGCTGGCGGCGGTAGCGGTCCCACACGCGCACGGTGCGGCTGACGCCATCCGTGACCAGCAGTTGCTCGTCCAGCCAGGCGGCGGCGCGAGGCGCCAGCTGTTCACCCAGCTTGGCGGCCAGCATATGGGGCGCGGCAGGCTGGGCGTAGTCAGCTTGCGAACCGTCTGCGAATACGTCGCTCATCCGTCCATATTTCATGCCATTGGACATGCGCGCAATGGTGGCCAGCGGCTGGCGGCCGTTGCGTGGCGCGCCATGCGAGGGCGCGGCGGCTTCAGCAAGATAAAGCCAGGCGGATTGGCGCTGGGTGAGCGGAATCCGGCTTTTTTCGCTCATCGTCTCGCCGTCCAGCCGCACGAGCGCCATGCGGTTGGTATCGGTCGTCCACCAATCGCCATCGGCCCACCAAAGAGCGTTGGTGAAAACGTAAGTGTTGGCGGGTGTGCGGGCCAGCATGCGGCCGGCGGCATCGAACAGAACGACGGCATGGCCGCCGCCAGTGGCAATGGCAAAGCGGCCATCAGGCGCGAAAGCCAGGTGGATGGCCTCATCGGCATGGCTGCGCAAATCGGCAGGCCATTGCGGATTGATGCGTTGCCGCGCTTGCCCGCTGCGGGCATCCAGCATGTGCAGCGCCGTTTGCTGGCGCACCCAGGCCACGAGCTGGCCTGAAGGATGGGCTGCCAGCACGCCCACGGCGCCGCCCAGAGACTGCCGGGTGTCGATGCTGGCTTCGCGCTTGCCGTGCGCGTTCAGCCGCCACAGTTGCTCATCGACCGAGAGCCAGACGATTTGTTCAGGCAAAACGGCCAGCGCCCAAGGCCCCCGCTGGGCGGAGAAACGCTGGCTGGCATACAAGGCAACAGCAATAGCGGCCAAGGCCAGCGCAACCAGCAAAACAGCAACCTGTTGCAGGCGGCGCGAAGAGGCAGCAGAGGAAGGCATGGCGGATGACGAAATGAAAATAAGCGCCCACCATTGTGCATAAATGTTTTCCGTCCTGGCATGAAGCCTTTCTGAATGGTGCGCAGGCCTGCGCGTGGCCGCGATTGGGTAAGCGCAGCGCTGGCAAAAGAGGCTCTGGCCTGGCGGCTGCGGCCTGAACGCATTGGCCGCTTGCCAAAAGAAAAGCCGCCAATCCATGCGGACGAGCGGCTTGTGTTCCGGAAAAGAACCAATCAATCTGGAGGCGCGACCCGGAGTCGAACCGGGCTAGACGGATTTGCAATCCGTTGCATAACCGCTTTGCTATCGCGCCGAAGGGTTTTGCGTAAAAGAAAAAGGAAGCGCTGGCTTCCTTTTTCTTTTTATATGGAGCGGGAAACGAGGCTCGAACTCGCGACCTCAACCTTGGCAAGGTTGCGCTCTACCAACTGAGCTATTCCCGCAAAATTCATTTTTTTGCCGCTAAAACCGGTTTGTTTTTGCAGGCATATAACCTGGAGCGGGAAACGAGGCTCGAACTCGCGACCTCAACCTTGGCAAGGTTGCGCTCTACCAACTGAGCTATTCCCGCGTTTTGGTGAAGCGGCGAGTATAACGTGTTTTTGGCGTTTCTCTGGAATTCACTCAAACTGGCGCAAAACCAGCGTGGCATTGGTGCCGCCGAAGCCGAAGCTGTTGGACAGCACGGTGCGCAGGCTGGCCGGGCGCGAAGCCGTGACCAGCGGCAGCCCGTGCGCGGCAGGATCGGGGTTTTCCACGTTGATATTGCCGGCGATGAAGCCGTGCTTGAGCATGTAGAGGCAGTAGATGGCTTCCTGCACGCCCGTGGCGCCTTGCGAATGGCCGGTGAGCGATTTGGTGGATGAAAAAGGCGGCACGCCTGCGCCGCTGCCGTCGGGGCTGAACACGGCGCGCAGGGCGTGCAGCTCGGGCACATCGCCCACGGGGGTGGAGGTGCCGTGGGTGTTGATGTAGTCGATGGGGCCTTCCACGCTTTCAATGGCCTGCCGCATGCAGCGCATGGCGCCTTCACCGGAAGGCGCGACCATGTCCTGGCCATCCGAAGAAAGGCCAAAGCCCACGATCTCGGCCAGGATGTGCGCGCCGCGCGCCTTGGCGTGCGCCAGGCTCTCCAGCACCAGCGCGCCGCCGCCGCCAGCGATGACGAAGCCGTCGCGCGCCGCGTCGTAAGGGCGTGAGGCGCTTTCGGGCGTGGCGTTGAAGCTGTGCGACATCGCGCCCATGGCGTCAAACAGCGTGGCCAGGCCCCAGCCCAGCTCTTCGCCGCCGCCGGCAAACATCACGTCCTGCATGCCCCAGGCAATTTGCTGGGCGGCCGCGCCCACGCAGTGCGCCGAGGTGCTGCACGCGGAGGTGATGCTGTAGTTGATGCCCTTGATGCCGAAGGCCGTGGACAGGTTGGCCGAAACGGTGGAACCCATGCAGCGCGTGACCTGATACGGCCCCACGCGGCGGATGCCTTTGCTGCGCAGGATGTCGGCCGCCTCAATCTGGTGGGTGGGCGAGCCGCCGCCCGAACCCATGATGAGGCCCGTGCGCGGGTGCGAAATTTGCGCGGGCGTCAGCCCCGCCTGTGCGATGGCGTCTTGCAGCGAGACGTAGGCATAGGCGGCGGCATCGCCCATGAAGCGGCGCAATTTGCGATCGATGCGCGCGTCCAGGTCAATGCGCGGCTGCCCGGCCACCTGGCTGCGCAGGCCCATTTCGGCAAACAGGGGCATGGCGCTGATGCCGCTGCGCCCTTCGCGCAGCGAAGCCACCACGCTGGCCTCGTCGTTGCCTATGCACGAGACGATGCCCGCGCCCGTGATGACGACCCGTTGCCTGGCGCTCATGTGTCTTACCCCTGTTCTGCGGCCTGACCGCGCTGGAACAGGCCCACGCGCAAATCGCTGGCTGTGTAAATCTCGTTGCCGTCGGCCAGCAGGCGCGCGTCGCCAATGGCCATGACCAGCTTGCGCTTGATTACGCGCTTGATGTCGATTTCATACACCACCTGCTTCACGCCGGGGCCGACTTCGCCGGTGAACTTGACTTCGCCCGCGCCCAGCGCACGGCCGCGCCCCGGCAGCTTCAGCCAGGTCAGGTAAAAGCCGATGAGTTGCCACATGGCATCCAGCCCCAGGCAGCCGGGCATCACGGGGTCGCCCTGGAAGTGGCAGGCGAAAAACCACAAATCGGGTTTGATATCCAGCTCCGCGCGAATGCACCCCAGGCCGTGCGCGCCGCCGTCGTCGTCAATGTGCGTGATGCGGTCAAACATCAGCATGGGCGGCAGCGGCAGGCGGCCGCTTTCGGGCGTGAACAGCCGCCCTTCTCCAGAGGCGATCAGCTGCTCATAAGTAAAAGACTCAACCATGAATCCGGGCTTTCAAAACGCGTGGGGAAAGCGGGCGAGTATGCCAGCAGCCCCTGTTGTGGGCCGGACGGTCTGACCGGGCGCTCCACGGATTCATGCCTTGTCTGCCGGAAGCATTGAACGGAGACAGACAGGGCGCTGGCGGCGAATGGCAAGACCCGAATCCACGGCTTGTTTTGCTTCTTTATTAATAGCGCGACGTCCTAGTGGAAACAGCGCAAAACGGGTTTTATGACCCTTCCTATTCGCTCCCTTTATTGATGGCACGTGAAGGTCTGGTAGCGGCTGGAAAACCAAGGCGGCAGCGCAGCGATCCTGGCCAGTCTGCGCGAAGAGAGTCAAAAACAGAAGCAAATACAAGGGAGCCAATATTGGCATCTGCGCTGATTCCACTAGGACGTCATGCTATGAAACAAGGAGCAAAAAGCAGCGCTCCTGAAGCGGCTCGGAACAGCCTCTCATGCCGCTGCTGCGCCGCACACCTCGCAATGCGCGTGACGCGGCAGGCTCAGCTCGGTAAAGCGCATGGCGCGGGCATCAACCATGAGCAGGCGGCCTGCCAGGCTCTGGCCGGCGCCGGTCAGCAGCTTGAGGGCTTCAGCGGCCTGAATGCTGCCGACGATGCCCACCAGCGGCGCGAACACGCCCGTGGTGGCGCAGCGGCGCTCGGGCACGGTCTGCGTGGGCGGGTACAGGCACGCATAGCAGGGCGCGCCGGGCTGGCGCAAATCGTGCACTGAAACCTGCCCATCAAAGCCAATGGCCGCGCCCGCCACCAGCGGCACGCGTTGCGCCACGCAGGCGCGGTTGAGGGCGTGGCGCGTGGCGAAGTTGTCGCTGCAATCCACGGCCACGCTGGCCTGCGCGGCCAGCTCGCGCAGCAGGGCCTCGTCGGCGCGGCGGGGCACGGCATGCACCTGCACTTCGGGGTTGAGCGCGGCCAGCGCGGCCTGGGCGGAGGCCACCTTGGGCTGGCCCACGCGCGCTTCGGTGTGCAGGATTTGGCGCTGGAGGTTGCCCAGGTCCACCACATCGTCATCCACCAGCGTGATGCGGCCCACGCCCGCGCTGGCCAGATACAGCGCCACGGGCGAACCCAGGCCGCCCGCGCCCAGCACCAGCGCATGCGCATCCAGCAGCTTTTGCTGGCCCTCGAAGCCGATTTCGTCCAGCAGCAGGTGGCGGGCGTAGCGCAGCAGTTGGCGGTCGTTCATGGCGCGCGGGCTTTTCTCAAAGGCCGATGGCGAAGATGGCCGGCTCGCGCCCTGGCGCAGCGTCCGCGCCCAGCCGGCGCCAGGCGCTGGCGGGCAGCGTGCGGCAGCGGGCCGCAGGCAGCGTCAGCCCCCGGCTCACGCTCAGGCGCGTGGCGGGCTGCAAGGTGTGCGCCAGCGCGTGCAGCAAGGCGGCGTTGCGGTAGGGCGTTTCAATGAAAAGCTGGGTCTGCCCCGTTTTGAGCGCCAGCGCTTCCAGCTCGCGAATGCGCCGCGCGCGCGCCGCCGCTTCCTGCGGCAGGTAGCCGTTGAAGGCAAAGCTCTGCCCATTCAGCCCGCTGGCGGCCAGCGCCAGCAGCAGCGAGCTGGGGCCGGCCAGCGGCTGCACGGGCACGCCCGCCTCGTGCGCAGCACGCACGACGGAGCTGCCGGGGTCGGCCACGGCGGGCAGGCCCGCTTCGCTGATCAGGGCCATGTCATGCCCGGCCAGCGCGGGGGCCAGCAGGGCACGCGCGTCAAACCGCGCACCGCCGCCGCCTGCGTGATCGCCCTGCTTGTGGGCGGCGCGCGGCAGTTCGGCAATTTGCACGGCCTGCAAGGGCTGCGCCAGCGGCGCGATGGCGTTCACGCGCTTGAGAAAGGCGCGGGTGGAGCGGGCGTTTTCGCTCACCCAGAAAGCCAGGCGCGCGGCGGTCTCAATCGCCAGGCGCGGCAAGGCCGCTTCCAGCGGCGCGGGCGGCTCGCAGCCAAAGTCCAGCGGCGCGGGCATCAAAAACAGCGTGCCAGCGGGCAGGGCGCTGGCGGGCGGGGCGGAATGGCTCATGGCGCGTTGCTCTTGGGCTTTACGGCAGCGTCAGCCCGGCGGCGCGCAAAAGTTGCGCGGTGCGAATCAGCGGCAGGCCAATGAGCGCCGTGGGGTCGTCGCTTTCAATGGCTTGCAGCAGGGCAATGCCCAGCCCTTCGCTCTTGGCGCTGCCCGCGCAGTCGTAAGGCTGCTCGGCAAGCAAGTAGCGCTCGATCGTGGCGGCGTCCAGCGTGCGAAAACGCACCGTGACAGTGGCCAGGCTGCTTTGCGCGAAGCCCCGGCTGGCCTGCACCACGGCCACGGCGGTGTGAAACAGCACGGTTTGCCCGCTCATGCGGGCCAGCTGCGCGGCGGCGCGCTCGTGCGTGCCGGGCTTGCCCAGCGGCTGGCCATGCAAATCAGCCACCTGGTCAGAGCCGATCACGATGGCCTGCGGCTTGCAATCTGCCATCGTTTGCGCCACCGCCTGCGCTTTCTCCAGCGCCAGCCGCAAGGCCAGCTCGCGCGGGGCTTCGCCCGCGCGCGGGGTTTCATCCACATCAGGCGCGACCGTCTCAAACGGCAGCGCCAGCCGCGCCAGCAGCTCGCGCCGGTAGCGCGAAGTAGAGGCCAGCACAAGGGCAAAAGAAGCAGAGGCAGACATGGGCGGCGATTTTCCGGCATCAGCCGCATCCAAAGCCCAGGCCCGCCACTTTTAAACCGGTGAGCCTGGAAAGAAAGCAGAGCGGGCGGCATCACTACAAAAACAGAAGCTGATTCAGATGCATGAAAAGCGGCGCCAGCGCCCGTTCCACTAAGACCTCATGCTATGAATCGAGGAGCGAGACCTTTTTGAAATGCCAAAGCGGCATGCCCTGATGGCCGCTGGGCGCAGGCCGGAAGACGAAAGAGGCCCGGCGCGAGCGCTGGCTTTGCACATGCCAGCGCCAGGCGCTTTTTGAAAACCGGCGGCCCGGGCGTGATGAGAGCCTGTTCAAAGCCGTGCGTGAACACGAAACGCAAGCCGGACATGGCCCCGGATCCAACGCGTCTCCAGTTACAGGCCGCCAGCCAGACCTGAATGCCCCCTTGCCTGATGCTGCGGGAAGCGGGAAGGCGGCAGGAAGCTGGTAGGCAATGGGCCTGCCAAGTCAGGGCACCGCGCCTTGAATCCGCTTTCTGATGAAACGGAAACGGCTCTTTGTTTGTTGAAGAACCCGCTGGGCAAACAAGCGGCGGCTGACTTTTTGGGCCGTCATCAGTCAATCAGCCGGCCTTTTGGCGTCTTTGCCATTCTTTTGCCGGCCTGGTTCAGTTGCGCGCCACTTGCCGCAGCGTTACGAACTCTTCGGCCAGCGTGGGGTGAATGCCGATGGTGGCGTCGAACTGCGCCTTGGTGGCGCCGCATTGCAGGGCCACGGCAAAGCCCTGGGTGATTTCGGGCGCGTCAGGCCCGGCCATGTGCAGGCCGATCACGCGGTCGCTGGCGTCATCGACGATGAGCTTGACCAGCGCGCGCTCGCTGCTGCCCGAGAGCGTGTGGCGCAGCGGCCTGAAATCGCTGCGGTACACGCGGATGGGACGGCCCGCCGCGCGCGCCTGCTCTTCAGTCAGGCCCACCGTGCCGATGGGCGGGTGCGTGAACACCGCCGTGGGAATGTTGCGGTAGTTCATCTGGCGCGCAGGCTGCCCCGGCGCGGGGCCAAACAGCTGATCGGCCAGCGCCATGCCCTCTGCCAGCGCCACGGGGGTCAGCGCCATGCGGCCCACCACGTCGCCAATGGCGTAAATGCCCGGCGCGCGCGTGGCGAAGTGTTCATCCACTTCGATGTGGCCGCCCGCATCCGCCGCCACGCCGGCGGCGGCCAGGTTCAGGCCGCGCGTGTTCGGCTCGCGGCCCGTGGCGTAGAGCACGGCGTCTGCGGTGATGATCTGCCCATCGGTCAGCTCCACTTGCCGCGCGCCATCCGCACCGGCGCTGATGCGCCGCACATCGCAGCGCGTAAGCACCCGCACGCCCGCCTGCTGCATTTGCCCGGCCACGAAGGTGCGCACTTCGTCATCAAAGCCGCGCAGCACCTGCTCGCCCCGGTAAACCAGCGTGACATCAGCGCCCAGCCCGTGAAAGATGCTGGCCATTTCGCAGCCGATATAGCCGCCGCCCACCACCAGCAGGCGGCGCGGGAAGGCGGGCAGGTCAAACATTTCGTCTGACGTGATGGCCAGCTCGCCGCCCGGCACGCTGGCGCGGCGCGGCATGCCGCCAGTGGCAATCAGCACGTGGCGGGCGGCATGGGCCGTCTGCCGCCCGTCAGCGGCCCTGACTTGCACGCCCTGCAAGCCGCCCGCTTGCGGCCCCAGCAGGCCGGCCTGGCCGCGCAGCACGGCAACGCCCGCCTGCGCCATCAAACCTTCATACACGCCGTTCAGGCGCGCAATTTCCTGCGCGCGGGCGCTTTTGAGCGCGGCCCAGTCCAGCTGCGGCGCGGCTGCTTGCGGCCAGCGCCAGCCAAAGCCGCGCGCCTCTTCAAATGCTTCGGCGTAGCCGGCGGCGTAGCTGTAGAGCTTTTTCGGAATGCAGCCCACGTTCACGCAAGTGCCGCCCATGCGGCTGCCTTCGGCCAGCGCCACGCGTGCGCCGCGCTGCGCCGCCATGCGGGCCGCGCGCACGCCGCCGGAGCCGCCGCCGATGACGAACAGGTCAAAAGAAGAGTCAAGCAAAGAATCAGGCCGGGTCATGTGTTTTTCCTCTGAGGTAGTGCCACAAAAAGCTTCGCGCCACGCGCGGCGGAGCATTGTCTGCCGCCCGCGCACGCCTTGCTGCAAGCCACCCCCCCAGCCTGGCCGGGTGCGGAGAAAGCCGCCTGCAAAGGCCTGGGCGCAGGCGGCAGGCGGCAGGCGGCAGGCGCGCAAGCCTTTGCATACCTGCATTCCATGCCCGCATCCTGCCCTCTTATTTTGCTCCTTTATCCATAGCATGATGTCCTAGTAGAATCTGCGCTGAATGGTATTTCTTGCCTATTAGATTTGCTACTGTTTTTGAATTTATGTGGCGTGCAGGAGTGCGCCGAAAGTGCCGCCTTATTCATCACATTCATCAGCCGTGTCTGACAGAGGCAGTCTTTTGCCTTTGCGCCCCAGGTCATTGCTGCAAGCAGGTTTCAAAGCAAGGCTGAATTGAAAGCGCCTGGTTGTGCGCCAGCGCGCATGAAAAAGGCACCGGGGCCTGATGGCTCTGGCGTGTTTTTTCACGTCAGATTTTTCTCTGTTCGCTGACCTGAATGCGCAAGCGGCCCGCAGCCATAAAAAAGGCCACGCCTGAAAAAAGGCGTGGCCCGCAAGTGGCCTCCGCGAGGGAGGCTCCAAGGAGACAAACGGTATCAGCGCTTCTTGCTGCCGCTCTTGGCCAGATTGGCTGCGTTGGCGGTAACGGCGTTGAAGTTGGCTTCGGCCACGGTGGAAGCTTGCTTCACGGCTTTTTGCACCGATTCATAAGCATTGTTGGCGGCAGCCACGGCGCTTTTCATCATGGCCACGGCGGTTTCAGAGCCGGCTGGGGCGTTTTGCGCGGTGTTTTCCACCAGGTTGGACAGCTGCGTTTGCGACTCGGCCACCTTGGCTTCCACAGCCTTGCCGAATTCGGCGCTTGCGCCTGCGGCAATGTCATACAGATGGCGGCTGTAGGCGGCGGTTTTTTCTGCCAGAGGCTGGAACACGCTGGCTTGCAGGGCGAGCAGCTCCTGCATGTCCCTGGCGCCCAGCAGGGCCTGCGCGTGAGCGGCTGATTCGTCCAGCATGGCCTTGGTGGCCGTCATGTTCAGCTCAACCAGGCGCTCAACGCTTTCAAAAGCCTTGGTGGTCAGGTCGTGCAGGGCTTCCATATTGGCTTTCTGGGCGGCCAGCAGTTGTTCAGGGGTCAGCATGTAGATTCCTTCAAAAACATAAAAGGGGAAAAAACCGCTGCCATGCCACAAAAAGCTTGTTGCAGTGCAGCAAGGGAATTTTAGAAGCGTCGATGCGCATTGCAAGCATTTTTTGTGCGTTGCAACAAGACGCAGATCAAGAAAGTGTTGATCACGGGGGCTTGAGGCCTGCTCGAATTCCGTTCGCAGGCGCAAAAAGCGCGGACCCGGACGTTCTTGGGCCTTGCAGCCCATGCGGATCTGCGTTTTTGCCTCTCGCGGCCAGGCTCTGAGCAGCTTCCAACAGGAAGGAGCGCGTTTGAAAAGGAGTTTGGAAGCCTGCCTCCCCCCATCAGGCGGGCGGCCATGGAGCGCTTGGAGAGCGCAAAAAGACTGCAAAGCGAAGCAGCTGTACGGCCTGATTCAAAGAATGCAGACGCGCGAGAAAAGGCTTTCGTACTACCCGTCAGAGCAAAGCTGTGAATCCATCAGAAATCACTGAAATTGATGGGATCAGTGAAAGAGGCGAAGGGAAAACGGCGGGTCTAGAAAAGAGAAAAGGCAAACGGAATTCCAGCTGGTTTTCAAATTGGCCCCCTTGGCATCGCTGCCTCATGCTGGCTCCGCCAGTGGGCCAGCTGGCTGGCCGCCTCTGCGACCGGCTCCCGGCCCTGGCGCAGCTAACGGGGCTGGCGCCGCCAGCGCTTGTATCGCACGTGCAGCCACCAGCCCAGCGAAACCAGCGCGTAGGTTGCCAAGCCGCCCGCACAGGCGAAAACAGCCAGGCCCACGATGAGGGGTTTGCCCAGCGCCTGAATGTGCTGCCACAGGCCGGGCGGCGGCGCGCCATGGGAGCCGGAAGCGGCGCTGACTGCTTCGGCTGCCGGAAAGCTGGCGGGAGCGGCGCCTTCATGGCCGGTGAGCCATGCGCCCGTGCGCCAAGCCAGGTAGTAGATGGGTGCGAAGGTAATGGGATTGGTCACCAGCGTGCTGCCCATGGCGGCAGGCACGTTGGCGCGCAAGACAACGGCGGTGGCCGCCGAAAGCGGAATTTGCGCCACGGGCAGCAGAAAACCGAAAAAAATGCCAATGGCCATGCCCAGCGCCACGCTGCGGCGCGAGAAGTGCCAGAGCTTGCGCTGCCCCAGCCAAGGGGCCAGCCAGCGGGTTGCGCGGTGTTTGGCGAGTTGCTCGCGCGTGGGAATGAATCGCAGGAAATATGAGAAAAATTTCACGGTGGGGCCTGATTTCCGGAATCAGGAGAAACGGCTTATTTTCGTGACAACCGGAATATGGAAACTACAATAAGTTACTTCATGCTGCTGGTTTTGTTCCGGCATTTGCCATTGGCGATATTTTTGAGGATTTTTCATGACCCGACAACTTGATTTACTGCGCCGCCCGCTGATCAGAGCCGCAGGACTGGCTGCTTCAAGCGCCGTCTGCCTGGCAGCGGCGGCGCAAAGCGCGCCCGCGCCAGCCCCCGCAGCGCCCGTGACGGCGCCCGGGGCCTGCCAGCCGCTTTATCTGGCGCTGGAAACAGGCCATCTGGAATCGGCCCCCATGCTGGTGGAAGCCCTGCACACGCAAGGCGTGACGGCCACATTCTTTTCGGCCAATGAAAAGCAGAAAAACGGCAAAACCTCGCTGGACCGCGCCTGGGGGCCGTGGTGGAAAGCGCGCGCCCGCGAAGGGCATGACACGGCCGCGCGCACCTGGGACCGTGTGGAATGGAATGGCGACCTGCCGGGGCGCGAGCCGCGCTTTCGCATGCGCATACACGACGGCGCTTTTGCCGGGCGCGAGTTCACCTGGAAAGGCAGCAAGTACTGCGAGAACCTGGACAAGTCCGCCGAGCGCCTGAACTACTACACCGGCAAGCCGCCGCTACAGCTTTTTCACGTGGAAGGGCGCGCCTCCCCCCGCTTGCTGGAAACAGCCCAGTCCTGCGGCTACAAGCACGTGAACTGGACGCCCGCCTCCTTTCTGGTCAGCAAAGACTGGATCGAAGGCAAAAAGCCCTATGACGAGCTGACCCGCAACGCCCTCAAGGCGCTGCCGCTCCAGCCCGTGCTGCTGGTGGGCACCAGCATGTGGGAAGGGCACGACGGCTGGGTCACAGGCGGCATGCTCAAGCAGTTCATCGGCCACGCCAAAGCGCTGGGCTACTGCTTCAAGCCCCTGCGCGAGCACCCTGACTACCAAAGCTGGCTGCAAGAGCACCCGTATGAGGACAAACCGTGAACGCCCCGGTGTTCGGCCTCATCGTCATCGGCGATGAAATCCTCTCGGGCCGCCGCAGTGACAAACACCTGGCCAAGTGCATCGAAATCCTGGCCGACCACGGCCAGGCGCTGGCCTGGGCCGAATACGTGGGCGACGAGCCGCAGCGCATCACCGCCACGCTGCGCCGCGCCTTCGCCTCGGGCGACGCGGTGTTCTGCACCGGCGGCATCGGCGCCACGCCAGACGACCACACGCGCCAGTGCGCCGCAGCCGCCCTGGGCGTGGCGCTCAAGCCGCATCCTGAAGCCAGGGCGCTGATTGATGCGCGCATGCAGGCTGTCGCGCGCGAGCAGGGCCAGCCCTGGCAGCCCGATCACCCCGACCACCAGCGCCGCCTGCAAATGGGCGTGCTGCCAGCGGGCGCGCGGCTCATACCCAACAGCTACAACCAGATTCCCGGCTTCAGTTGCAGCGGCCCCGGCGGCGGCGCAGTGCACTTCATGCCCGGCTTTCCCGTCATGGCTTGGCCCATGATGGAATGGGTGCTGACGCACGAATACGCCGGGCGGCTGGACACAGGCGCGCGCCAGCTGGAGCGCTCGGTCATCATCTTCGGCTCCATCGAGGCGGCGCTCACTCCCGTCATGGAGCGCGTGGAAGCGGCGCACCCCCAGGTGAAAGTCTTCAGCCTGCCCAGCATGGATCACCCCGAATACGGCCGCCACATCGACCTGGGCGTGAAAGGCCCGCCGCCCGCCGTGCAAGCCGCCTACGCCGATTTGCGCGCCTGGCTGGCGCCGCTGAACCTGCGCTACGGCCCTGAAATCACCCGGCCTTGAGAATCTGTTCAGAGCCCATCCATTGGCGCGGGAAGTGCGGACTTGGGCGCGGACGTCCTCACTCGCTCATTTCAGCAAAGTGTTGGGTCAGCACCTGCCGCTGCGCGCCGGTCTTGTCGCTTGGGTACATGGAGAAGCCTGGCTATTCATTCTGGGTTTGAAGACAGGCTCTGAGGCAGGCCGGGGCTGAATGTGGAGCATGTGCCGCCGGCCCCGTTTCGCTCTTCTATTAATAGCGTGATGTCCTAGTGGAATGTGCGCGAAGCGGTGTTTTCGGCCCTTTGATTAGCTCCTGTTTTTGATGTGACCAGGCGGGCAGGGGCCGTCCGGAACAGGCTATTGCGGGCGCTGTTTCATTCATGTCAGCCGCGTTGGCTTCATTCTGTTTCCGCATCGCCGGTTGCGCGGCTGCCTTCGCGGGTTTGTGTTTTGTTTTCCGTTTCGTCTTCCGCCTCTTTCCATGCCTGGCTGGCGGGCGCTGGCTCAATGGCCTGCAAATGCTCGTCTACCAGGCCGGCGAGCAGGGCGCGGCCATCGGGCAGGGTGCGGAATTCGCCGTAGCGGGCCTGCTGGAAGGGGCGGCCACGGCCTTCGGGGAAGTGGTAGGCGTCGGTCACAAGCGTCCAGCGGCCGTTTTTGTGCAGCACGGGCAGCAGGCGCTCATCGGCGGCCAGCGTTTCGCCGGGGCGGGCCACGCGCAGCGGCTGGGCCACACCGCGCGCATCCAGCCGGGCCACGATGCGCGGCGCGGGCGCCCAGGGCCGGTTTTCACGCACGGCCAGTTCGCCAGCGATGTTGGCGGGCAGGTCAAAGCGCAGCGCCATGTAGTCGCCCTGCATGAGCGAGCGCGGATCGGCCGGGGCCAGCGCCACGTAGATTTTTTCGCCGCGCGCGATGACGGCTTCCTTGCCGGCCACGTCGTGCCGCACCAGCGTCAGCGCGGCCAGCGTGCCCAGGGCGATCAGCGCCAGGCTGGCCCACGCGGCGGCGCTGGCGGGCACGGCAGGCGCCAGCAGGCTGGCGCTGCTCCATGCCTGCCGGGCGCGGCGGCTGGCTGTGCCCCAGCGCAGCGCGGCCAGCAGCGCGCCCAGCGCCGCGCCGGTGGCGGCCAGCACGGCGGCTTTTTGCACCAGCGGCCAGTGCAGGGCGTAATAAAAGCCTGAAAGGCCGAGCAGCAGAACAAATAGCGCCAGCGCCAGCAGGCGGCGGCGGTGCGTGCCCAGCGCCACCGTGCCTACCAGCGTGACCACGCCAATCAGCGGGATGAAAAAGCACGCCAGCAGCAGCACGCCATAGGCCAGCGCGAACAGCCCCAGGCTGCGCGCGCCAGCTTGCCGCAAGCGCCAGTGCCGCATCAGCCAGCCAGCGGCGGCCAGCGTGAGGGCCAGTTGCAGCGCGGCCCCCAGGCCCAGATGCAGCAGCGGCACGGCTAGCGCGCCGGCCTCTGCCGAGCCTGACGCCAGCTTGCGCAGCGTTACGGCTGCGAAAAAGTGGCTGGCATTGACTTGCGTCACGCACAGCACCAGCGCCACGCCCATGCCTGTCAGGGCCGGTGAGCAGCGCGCCTGCGCGGCAGCCAGCCAGTGGCGGCCAGGCACGCGGCCTTCGCTGGCCACCAGCACGGCCCATGCCAGCGCCAGCACGGCGGCGTTGATGGCGTAAACGGGCATGCCCATGCTCCAGGACAGGAAACCGTCATGAAACAGCGTCCAGCGTCCGAACAGCCCCAGGGCCACCACCGTGGCCTGCGCGGCCAGCAGCGCCTGTGCCCAGGCAGGCCCGGCCAGCGCCGCGCTGGCCGTCAGCACGGCCAGAAAAATCAGTCCGAGCGTGTCTGGCAGAAGGCCGTCTTCAGGCCCCATGAAGCCGAACGTCATCAGGCTCAGATACAGCGCCACCAAACCGGCTTGCAGCACGGCAAAACCGATTTGCGCGTGCGCCATGCCCACTGGCGGGCGCAGCATGAAAGCGCCTGTTGCCAGCAGCGCGCCCGAAATCGCCAGCCGCACCAATGGCACGGACAGCATGTTCCAGAACAAAAAGCCCACCAGCGCCAGCAGCGGCCACACCAGCAGCTGCGAGCCGAAAAAGCCCATCACCGCAAAAATCCAGTGCGACAGCCCTTCGCCGCGCGCCTTCTTTTCGCGCCACTGCGCGGTCCACTCGGCCGCTTGCGGCGGCAGCAGGCCCGCGTGAATGCCCAGCCCGGTCAGGCGCAGCTCAGGCGGCAGCGCGCCCGCGCGTTTTTGCGCTTCAGATGCGTGATGCATGTTCATGCTCCTTTGTGCCCACTGTTTTTTTTACCCGCAGCCTTCTTCAGCCAGCCACTGCCTTTGCAGCCGCAGCAGCAGCGCGGCGCTGCCGCCCAGGCACGCAGCCGAGACCACGGTGCCCACCAGCAGCATGCCCATCACGTTGGTATTGCTTTTCAGCAGGCCATAGCCCAGCCCTGCCAGCAGCAGCAAATCCAGTGCCAGCAGCGCCAGCCCCAGCGCCGCCACATCGCGCAGCCGCGCCATCAGCCCGCCCGCCGCCGCAGTCAGCAGCAGACAGATGGCGTAAAGCGCGCCGCCCCCCCGTTCGATCAGCCCTATCAGCCCCATCAGCCCCATCGCCACCCAAACCGGCAGCACGGCCAGCGCCGCCACGCGCATCAGCAGCAGCGAAGGCGCGCGCCCGCCCGCCAGCCAGTGCGCATGGCGAGGCGGCGCCAGCCCCAGCCAGGTCAGCAGCCAAGGCAGCGCCAGCAGCAGCGCCCAGCCCGCCAGCGCCAGCTGCAGGCGGGGATGCGCCAGCTCGTACCGGGCCAATTCCAGCGGCAGCCCCCACAGCGCCAGCGCCAGCGCCGCCAGCAGCAGCCAGGCCGCCCACAGCAAGGCGCGGCGCGCAGCCAGCACCCACGGCAGCGCCAGCGCGGCCCAGGCGGCGAAAAGCTGCCAGGGATCGGCCCCCGTTTGATACGTCTGCCCCACAAACGCCAGCAAAGCGCCCAGCGCCAGCGTGGCCAGCAGCAGGCAGACCGTGCGCAGGCGCGGCAGGGCCAGCGCCGCCAGCGCGGGCAGCAGCACCGCCGCCTGCAAGGCATTGAATTTGAAAGCGCGCGTTTGCTCCGGCCAGTTGGCCGCCACCCAGAACACCAGCCCCGCGCCCAGCAGCAGCGCCGCCACGGCCGCCAGCGCCCCCTCCAGCCAGCCGCGCAAGGCGGGCGGCCGGGCGTGCAGTTGCGACATTTGCCACAGCTGCCGCGCCTGCGCCGCCTCCAGGTTGAAACGGCGCACCAGCTGATGAAGCAGCTCATGCATGGAAAACACTCCTTTTTGCTCTGTTTCTGATAGCTGCCCGCGCTTGATCTACGGGCGCAAACGGCTTATTGGGGTATGAGAACCTGTTCCGGGGAGCATGAAAGCCGGGCCGCCGGAATGCCGCGCCCGCGAGGCCGGCAGACCATCTCGCGCCGCCGGATGCTACTGCCTGCTACGGCCGGTAAATAGGGCCGGTAAATTCCGCGCCATGCCTTCGCCCTGGTACGCCCACAAGATTCCTCCGCCCGTGATCGACGCAGCTTGCGCTGCCCTCATGTGGCAGCTGGCCCGCAGCGTGCCTGCCGGGCAGCTCTGGCCGCCGGGCGGCTGTGCGTGGGTCTGGGCGGCAGCCCTGGCGCTGGCGGCGGCGGGCGGCACGCTGGCGCTGGCGGGCGTGTGGGCCTTCGCGCGATCGCGCACCACCGTCAATCCGCTGGCGCCGCAGCGCGCCCGCGCGCTGGTCACGGGCGGCGTGTATCGCTACACGCGCAACCCCATGTACCTGGGCATGCTGCTGGCGCTGGCAGGCTGGGCCGTGTGGCTGGGCAATGCCGCTGCGCTGCTGGCGCTGCCGCTTTTTGTGGCGGTGCTCAACACCTTGCAGATCCGCCCTGAAGAAGCTGCGCTGCGCGCACGCTTTGGCGCGGACTATGCCCGCTATGCGCAGCGCGTGCGGCGCTGGGCGTAGCCCTTCCGCGCGGGCTGGAAGCGCTGCGGGCCATTCATTCCGGCGCTGGCAGGCGGCTTTTGAAAATGCCAGCCTTCATCACATGAAAAAACCGCCCGGCAATGGCTTCGGGCGGTCATTTTCAGTTCATTCAAATCATGAATCCGGACATTCACGATGATTTCCGCCGCTGATTCATTGTCTTGAATCAGGCGTTCATATCCCCGGGAAAACATGATTCGCCGGGTAATAAAACAAAATGCCAGATTGATTTTCTTTTTTCATCAGCCGGATGGTTTTGGCGTGGCCGCTGTTTCAGGGAATGAATGGGCACCACGGGCAAGCCGCAGGCGTGGCGCCGTTTAGCTACTCTATCAATAGCGTGATGTCCTGGTGGAAACTGCGCGGAGCGCCTTTTTTGCCCCTTGGATTTGCTCCTGTTTTTGGTGTGTCTGATGCCAGGCGTCACGGCTTGCTGCGGCGTTTTTCGCGGCTGGCAGGCGAGCTGGCGGCGCGCTGTTTGCGCAGCAGCCGGGCTTTGGGTTCCCTGGGCGGCTTGGCGCGCACTTCATGGCCGCAGGCGCGGGAAGCGGCCTGGCGTTCCTGCTCAAACTGCTCGGTATCCACGCGCTGCGGCTGGGTTTGCAGGCTGCGCAGGGCATTGCGGCAGGCCCAGCTGTTTGAGTGGTGGCTGCTGGCGCGGCCTGTACGGTTGGCGGGCGGTGCAGCCTGCGCGGCTGCGGCGCGCTGGTCTTGCGCGCGGCCTTCGCTGCCGTCCATGCTGTTGGGGCGCAGGGTGATGGGGCCTCCGGCTTGTGCGCTGGCGCAAGGCTGGTCAGAGTAGGTGACAGGGCCGCCGGGCGTCTGGCATTTGTGGGCCTGCGCCCAGGCCGGTGCGGCCAGAAAGAGGGCCAGGGCGGCAGAAGCGGCGTGGGCGGACAGACAGCGCATGAGGGGTGAAAGGCGAGGACAAGGGTGGGGCGAAGGGGCCTGAGCCGCTCAGCCGCGCTTTTCCAGCGTCATCTGGCTGCCTTCGCGGCGCATGCTGAAGTGGTTGAGAAAGCTGTTGCCCAGCAGCACGAAGGGCATGGGAATGGGGGTGACGACGGTTTCCACGTTATGCACGGTGACATTGCCTACGCGCACTTTGTCCACGTGGATTTGCCAGCCGCGCACGATGCCATTGGCCGTGCGCAAGCCCACAGGGCGGCCGCTCTGGTAGTCCAGCCCGATGCGATCGGCTTCGGCATGGCCGATGGCAAGCGCCGTGGCGCCGGTATCCACCATGAACTCCACGGTTTTGCCGTTGATGCTGCCGCCGGTGACGAAATGGCCGCGCGCGTCAGCCGTGAGCACGATGCGGCTGTTGCCGGTGCCGCTCACATTCACGGGCGTGGCGCCCACGCGCAAGGTCAGTTGCTTGCCGTCGGCCAAGACAACCGCCTGATCCGCGCCGGTGGAGATGACTTTAACGCCCTGTGCGCTTTCGCCCGGCGCCAGCGCGCGCGGGCGGCCGCCGTTGATGACCAGCAGCGCTTTGCTGCCCATCATGCCTTGCAGGGAAACGTTTTGCGCCGCTGCCGGAAAGGCGGCAAACAAGGCGGCAAGCAAGACAAAGGAAGGTGAGTGCATAAGGTTTTTTTCAGTCGCGAAAGTTGTTGAACGACAGCGGCAGTGCGCTCATTTCCTTGCGCAGCAGGGCCATGACGGCTTGCAAGTCGTCTTTCTTGGCGCCCGTCACGCGCACGGCTTCGCCCTGGATGGCGGCCTGCACTTTCAGCTTGCTGTCCTTGATGAGTTTCTGAATCTTCTTGCCGTCTTCCGTGGCGATGCCGCTGCGCACTTTCACCACCTGCCTGACTTTGTCGCCGCCAGCTTTTTGCACTTGGCCCTTGTCCAGAAAGCGCACGTCCACGCCGCGCTTGGCGAGCTTGGCGCGCAGGATGTCTTCCACCTGCTGGAGCTGGAAGTCGGCATCGCCCAGCAGGGTGATTTCCTTGTCCTTGAGTTCAATGGCGGCGCTGGTGCCCTTGAAGTCAAAGCGCGTGCCGATTTCCTTGGCGGCGTTGTCCACCGCGTTGCGCACTTGCACCATGTCGGGGTCGCACACCGTGTCGAATGAAGGCATCTGTATCTCCTGCAACAAAAAGGCAATGCCACAATTGTCACATGCTTGTCTCCCGCCAGGCCCCCTTGCAGAGCTTCAACACCTTTGGCATCGCCGCGCGCGCTGCCGCGCTGGTGCGCGTGCGCAGCGAGCAAGACTTGCGGCAGGCGCTGGCCGCCCCGGATCTGGCGGGCCTGCCGCGCCTGGTGCTGGGCGGCGGCAGCAACATCGTGCTGGCCACGGGCGAAGTGCGCGCCGCCGTGCTCAAGATGGAAGTGCCGGGGCTGCGCGTGCTGGAGCAGACGGCGCGCCACACCATCGTGGAAGCAGGCGCGGGCGAAAGCTGGCACGGCTTTGTGCAATGGACGCTGGCGCAGGGCCTGCCGGGGCTGGAAAACCTGGCGCTCATTCCCGGCACGGTGGGCGCAGCGCCCGTGCAGAACATTGGCGCTTACGGCGTGGAGCAGCAAGACCGCTTTCATTCGCTGGATGCCATTGACTTGCGCACGGGCCGCCCCTTCACGCTGGACGCGGCGCAATGCGCCTTCGGCTACCGCGATTCCATCTTCAAGCACGCCCCCGCCGAGCCGGGCGGGCTGGGCCTGGCCGGGTGCGCCGCCATCTTGCGCGTGCGCTACGCCCTGCCGCGCCAGTGGCGGCCCGAGCTGGGCTACCTGGATTTGCAGCGCCGCATGGCGGAAGAAGGCGTGGCTGCGCCCACGGCCAGCCAGATTCGCGATTGGGTGGTGGCCATCCGCCGCGCCAAGCTGCCCGATCCCGCCGTGCTGGGCAACGCGGGCAGCTTTTTCAAAAACCCCACCGTCACGGCCGAGCAGTGCCGCGACATCATTGCCCGCGAGCCGCAAGTGGTGCATTACCCGCTGCCCGATGGCCGCGTCAAGCTCGCCGCTGGCTGGCTGATCGACGCCTGCGGCTGGCGCGGCAAGCGCATGGGCAACGCGGGCGTCTATGAAAAGCAGGCCCTCGTGCTGGTGAACCTGGGCGCGGCCGACCACCCGGCCACGGGCGGCGAAGTGATGACGCTGGCCAAGGCCATTCAGACCAGCGTTTACGAGCGCTTCGGCATTCGCCTGGAGCCGGAGCCGATGGTGGTTTGAGCGCCGCTTCGCCCGGGGCTGCGCTTTCGGCCCTTACGGCCAGGCGCTGAGCAGGCCCTCAGGCGGGGGCCGCTTCAAAGCGGCCGTAGCTTTGCAGGCGCTGGTAGCGGCGCTCCAGCAGCTCTTCAGGCTCCAGGGCGCTGAGTTGGCGCCAGGCTTCGCCCAGGGCGCGCTTGAGCAGGGTGCACATGTGCTGCGGGTCGCGGTGCGCGCCGCCTGTCGGCTCGCTGACTACTTTGTCGATCAGGCCCAGGCTTTTCAGGCGCGGGGCCGTGATGCCCAGCGCTTCGGCGGCTTCGGCGGCTTTCTCGCCGGTTTTCCAGAGGATGGAGGCGCAGCCTTCGGGGCTGATGACGGAATAGATGGCGTATTGCAGCATCAGCGTCTGGTCTGACACGGCAATGGCCAGCGCGCCGCCGGAGCCGCCTTCGCCAATGATGGTGGTGATGATGGGCGTGCGCAGCTGCGCCATTTCATAGATGTTGCGGCCGATGGCTTCAGACTGGCCGCGCTCTTCGGCGTCGATGCCCGGAAAAGCGCCGGGCGTGTCCACGAAGGTGAAGACGGGCAGGCCGAATTTCTCGGCCGTTTTCATCAGCCGCAGCGCCTTGCGGTAGCCCTCGGGGCGCGTCATGCCGAAGTTGCGCAGGGTGCGCTCCTTGGTGTCGCGCCCTTTTTGGTGGCCGATCACCACGCAGGCATGGCCGCCAAAGCGCGCCAGGCCGCCGATGATGCTCTGGTCGTCGGCAAAGTGGCGGTCGCCGTGCAGCTCAATGAAGCCGGTGAACAGGCCCTTGACGTAGTCCAGCGTGTAGGGGCGGTCGGGGTGGCGGGCGATTTTGGTGATTTGCCAGGGCGTGAGGCTGCGGTAGATGTCCTGGGTGAGCTTGAGGCTTTTCTGGCTGAGGCGGTCGATTTCTTCGGTGATATCTACCGCCGCCTCATTGCCCGATTGCATGTTGCGCAGCTCTTCAATCTTGTTTTCGAGTTCGGCGATGGGCTGCTCGAAGTCGAGAAAGGTGCGTTTGGCCAAGGGCCTACTCCTGTGTGTGCGGACAAGCGGGCAATGTTAGCGGACGTGTCTCGCGGGCATGGCCGCAGGCCGCGCTGTTTTCAGGGGGGCTGGCGGGCGGCGGAATCAAGGGGGCTTATTTCGCTCCTTGATTCATAGCATGATGTCCTAGTGCAATTTGCGCCAATGCCGTTTTTGGGTGCCCTGAATTTGCTCTTTTTTCTGAACTGGCTGCGCGGCTTGCGGCAATGCCGTCATGGCTTTTGCAGCCAGGCGAGGGCGCTGGCTTTGCTGGCGAGCAGGGCGGCGCCCGGCTTTTCGGCGCGGAGCCAGTTTTGCCAGCGCGCGGCGTGCCCGGCCTGGGCCGCTTCGTCTGCGGGCACGAGCCAGAGCGCGGTGCGCGGCGCGTGGCGGGCGGCTTCGCGCAGGAAGCGGGCGGCGCCCCGGTCAGGGCTGGCGCTGGCGTGGCAGGCCAGCAGCAAGGCGGCGGGCGGGTGCGCGGCCAGCTCGGCCAGGGCGGCCTGGCGCTGGGCGCTGCTGCCATCCACATTCAGGATGCGAAGCGCGGGGCTGGCCGGCAGGGCAGGGGGCCAGGGCAGCTCCGGCGGCAGTTCAAAGCCGATGAGCGCGGGCGCTGCGCTGGCGGCGTGGGCGCTGGCGGTGCTTTCGCTGCAAGGGGCGGGGCGCTCGGCGTCCATGACGACGGCGGGCGCGAGGGCATCCAGGCGGGCGAAGACTTGCCGCACGTGCAGCAAGGCTTCGGGCGAGTCTGCGGGCAGGGCGGCATCGGGCTGCGCAAGGCGGCCCAGGCCCTGCCGCCAGCGCCACAGGCAAAAGGCGGCCAGCAGGGCGCGCGGCAGCAGGCCGTAGGTGAATACGCAGCCCATGAGCCACCAGGCCCAGACGCTTTGATTCGCGGCGGCGGCGCTGGATGCGAGAGTGGCGGAGGCCGGAGCCGATGCCGCCAGGGCCTGCTGCACGGCGGCGGCGTCGGGCACGGCAAAGCCCAGCCGCGCGGGCAGCCAGCCGCTGGCTTGCACGAAGGCGGCGAAGGCGTGGCTGCTGAGGATGGTGGTCTCCCAGGTCAGGCTGTAGGCGCGAAAGGCAAAGTCAAACAGCAGCAGCGCCAGCGCCAGCGCGAAGGCCAGCGCCCAGATGCCGTGGCTGATGCCGCCCAGAAGCCAGGGCCAAAGCCGCAGGCGCTGCAAGACGGTGGCGCTGGCATCGAGCAGCCGGGCCGCATTCGCGCCGGAGCGCGCCAGGCGGCGGCTGGCGCGCGAGGCGACCCGCTGTGCCATGCGTTGGGCCAGCCGCCAGGCCATCCGCCCCAGCAGCGCGCCGCCGCTGGCTTGAGGCAGTTGTCCGGACAGCCGTTTGGGCAGCATGAGCGCGGCCAGCCAGACGGCCAGCGCCAGCAGGTGCGGCCCCAGCAGGGCGGCCAGGGCCGCAGCGGCGTTGATGGTGCGCTCCGCGCCCAGCGCGGCGCGCTCCAGCCCCAGCGCGGCCAGGGCCACGGCCAGCGCCAGCGCGATGAGGGCCAGCGCCAGCGCGGCGCGCGCCTGCTCCAGCGCCTGCGTCAGCCCCAGGCGCTCGCCCAGCAGCCAGGCGCGGCGCAGGTATTGGGCCGGGCGCTCGCCCGGCTTTTCGCGCGCGGCCTGGCGCAGCGCGCCGGCGTCGTCCAGCCAGCCCGTGCTTTCCAGGCCCTGCACGGCCTGCGCGATGACGGCCTGGGCCAGCGGGGTGTCAGCAGGGGCATTCATGCGAGGGGCGCGTGAAGAAAAAAGCGCGTGAAGAGGGGGCGGGGGCAGCGAGGAGGCCGCTTTGCTGATTCAAAAACAGGAGCTGATTCAGGGGCATGAAAAGCAGTCCCTGCGCAGTCTGCACTAAGACCTCATGCTATGAATCAAGGAGCTAAATCAAAGCGAAGGTGAAGAAGCAGAGGCGGCGGCCCCGCCTCGCTTCGCGCGGGCTTACTTTTTGGCGGCGGCGATGCCGTCGGCAATTTCCTTTTTTGCGGCTTCAGGGCCGTCCCAGCCCAGCACCTTGACCCATTTTCCTGCTTCCAGGTCTTTGTAGTGCTCGAAAAAGTGCGTGATGGCGCGCGTGAGGCTTTGCGGCGCGTCGTCAGGCGTTTTCCAGCCGTCATACAGCGGCAGCTTTTTGGAAACGGGCACGGCCAGCACCTTGGCGTCGTTGCCCGCTTCGTCTTGCATGTTCAGGATGCCGATGGCGCGGCAGGTGACGACCACGCCAGGCGGCAGCGGCACGGGAGTGACGACCAGCACGTCCACCGGATCGCCGTCGCCGGCCAGCGTCTGCGGCACGTAGCCGTAGTTGGCGGGGTAGTACATGGCGGCGCTCATGAAGCGGTCCACGAAGAGGGCGCCGCTTTGCTTGTCCACTTCATATTTGATGGGGTCGCCGTGCATGGGAATTTCAATGACGACGTTGAAGGCTTCGGGCGCTTTGTCGCCGGGGGTGACGTTTTTCAGGGACATGTGAGCATTCCTTTCGGCAAAGAGGATTCAAAAGGGGCGGATTCTAGGAATTCGCCAGCCTGACGCTGCGGCTGGCCGCAGCAGAGCGAAAGAATGGAAGCGGGAGACTGGAGGCGTCTTCGCGCGGCAAGCGGTTGCGCCCGGGCGCGGCGGGCGTTCAGGCAGGGTGCATCGCAAAGCGCGCCGGGCGCCAGGCTGACTCTTTGGCCTTGGGGCGGGCTTGCGGCCGTCATGCGGCAAGGGCGCTTGCGCCTGGATTCGCGCTTTGCCTGGGCCGCTTTGATGCTTGCCGAGACCAGCGCCAGCGGATTGGGGCCGGGCGTTGCCGGATCGGAATTTCTGGAAGGGCCGCGACGGCGGGCCAGGCGGGCTGAAGCCCTTCATGGGCCTTTGCGGCGCGCCATGAAAGGCTGAAATAAAAGCTGAAGTGGAGCGGGCGATGGGAATCGAACCCACGTCTTGAGCTTGGGAAGCTCAGGTCCTGCCATTGAACGACGCCCGCAGGGCAAAGACTTGCAAAGCGCGCGATTCTATATCGCAGGCTTGTGCCGCAGGCGCAGACCTAGAATGCACGGCTTTTCCTCTTGCCATTTCATTCACCCCACGAGGTTTTCCCATGAACGACTGCAATTGCGACTGTGACAGCGGCGGCAGCCAGCGCCTGGCCATCAACCGCCGCAGCGCCAACATCACCCAGGGCAAGGCGCGCGCGCCCAACCGCAGCATGTACTACGCCATGGGCTACGAGGAAAGCGATTTCCAGAAACCCATGATCGGCGTGGCCAATGGCTACAGCACCATCACGCCGTGCAACAGCGGCCTGCAAAAGCTCGCGGACGCGGCCATTGCCGGCATTCGCGAAGCGGGCGGCAACGCCCAGGTGTTTGGCACGCCCACCATTTCAGACGGCATGGCCATGGGCACCGAAGGCATGAAATACAGCCTGGTCAGCCGCGAAGTCATTTCCGACTGCGTGGAAACCTGCGTGCAGGGCCAGTGGATGGACGGCGTGGTCGTCATTGGCGGCTGCGACAAGAACATGCCCGGCGGCATGATGGGCCTGCTGCGCGCCAACGTGCCGGGCATTTACGTGTATGGCGGCACCATCCTGCCGGGCAAGCTGCACGGGCAAGACCTGAACATCGTCAGCGTGTTTGAAGCCGTGGGCGAAAACGCCGCCGGCAAGATCAGCGACCAAGAGCTGAAAGACGTGGAGCAGCACGCCATTCCCGGCACCGGCTCCTGCGGCGGCATGTACACGGCCAACACCATGTCGGCCGCCTTCGAGGCCATGGGCATGAGCCTGCCGTACTCCAGCACCATGGCCAATCCGCACGACGAAAAACAAAACTCCGCGCGCGAATCGGCCAAAGCCGTCATCGAAGCCGTCAAAAAAGACCTCAAGCCGCGCGACATCGTCACCCGCCAATCCATCGAAAACGCCGTGGCCGTCATCATGGCCACGGGCGGCTCCACCAACGCCGTGCTGCACTTTCTGGCCATTGCCCACGCAGCGGGCGTGGACTGGAGCATCGACGACTTCGAGCGCATGCGCAAGAAAGTGCCCGTCTTTTGCGACCTCAAGCCCAGCGGCAAATACCTCGCCGTCGATCTGCACCGCGCCGGCGGCGTGCCGCAAGTGATGAAGATGCTGCTGAACGCGGGCCTGCTGCACGGCGACTGCATCACCATCACCGGCAAAACCGTGGCCGAAAACCTCAAGGACGTGCCCGATGAGCCGCCCGCCGGGCAAGACGTGATCCGCCCCTTTGACGCCCCGCTCTACAAGCAAGGCCACCTGGCCATCCTCAAAGGCAACCTCTCGCCCGAAGGCGCCGTGGCCAAAATCACCGGCCTGAAAAACCCCGTCATCACCGGCCCCGCCCGCGTGTTCAACGACGAGCAAAGCGCCCTCAAGGCCATTCTGGATGGCCGCATCAAGGCGGGCGACGTCATGGTGCTGCGCTACCTCGGCCCCAAAGGCGGCCCCGGCATGCCCGAAATGCTCGCCCCCACAGGCGCGCTCATCGGCGCGGGCTTGGGCGAAAGCGTGGGCCTGATCACCGACGGGCGCTTTTCCGGCGGCACCTGGGGCATGGTCGTCGGCCACGTGGCCCCTGAAGCCGCAGCAGGCGGCGCCATCGCCCTGGTGGAAGAAGGCGACAGCATCACCATCGACGCCACCCGGCTGCTGCTGCAACTGAACGTGCCCGAAGCCGAAATCGCCCGCCGCCGCGCCCAGTGGCAAGCCCCCCCGCCGCGCTACACGCGCGGCGTGCTCGCCAAATTCGCCTTCAACGCCTCCAGCGCCAGCAAGGGGGCGGTGCTCGACAATTTCTGACGGCCCCCGCCAGCCTTGCAAAAACGCGCCTTCAAGGCGCGTTTTCTATGAGCGCCCCCAATCCCCAAGTGCAACACTGCCAAGGAATTGAGAGGCCCTGAGAGGCCCTGAACCACCGAGCCTGCATACCAATCAGCGAGAAAGGCGCTGGGCGGCCGCACGCCGCTCTGTATGCCCAGTGCTTGCAGCAGCTGAGCGTGCAGGGGGCAGTGCACTGAGGCGGTGTGCGGTTGGGGTTGGGGTTGGGGCTGCCCCCGTCTTCCGGCCGAAAGCCGCTATGCTTTTAAAAGCGCCAGCAGACTCGCCAGCCATGAAAAACCGTGCTGTGCGAAGCCTCAGCGCGGCGCGCCTGGCTCGCAGCGGCTGTCAAAGCGGCGCTGGTTGTATTTCATGCCCACAATGTTTTCGCCGCTCATGAAATTGCGCCATGGCAGGCCGCGCCGGGCCAGCTCAGCCGTGAAAGCGGCGCGGTCGCTTTCATAGCGCTTGAATTCATTGCTGCGGCAATCGAAGAGGAAATAGGCCAGTTGATAAGTCTGGACTGCGGAAGCGGCCGACCGGGGCGTTGCTGCGGCCTGCTCTGATGCCAGGGTGCCATAGGCATAGCCGCGCTCGATGTACCAGCTGTCCAGCTGGCTGACCCAGCCCACGGTTTTCCTGCCGACTTGCAGGCGGTAAGGTGCCCGCGCGCCAGAAAACAACGGCTGACTGACGCGCAGATCGCCTAGCACCGCGCCCGAGTAACCCACCGTTTGCTTGAGCAGGTACGCACCGGCCAGAAATACCAGCGCAAGCGCCGCCAGCACGCCCCAGCCCAGCGCCCTGCCCGCTGACAGGCGGGGCGGGCGGCAGCCGCAGCGCAGCCCCCGGCTGGCGCTGCCAAGAGGTTGGACGCCAGGTGGCCGAGCGGGCAGCTGCGCTCGCGTCATGCACGCACCTTATTGGGAATACACGCCATCAATGGGCACGGTCCAGCGCTCTTCAACGTCATAAGGCGTGCCATAGGGGTCCCACGAGCCGTGAACCCAGTTGAAGGTGTCATAGGGGTCTTCAAACCTGTCGGTGTAGTGGTATTCGATGTGGCCTGTGATCTTGTAGGCGCCGTCGTCTTGTTTGACTACCGTGCCCTTGAACTCGCCCTCGAGCATGCCGCTGCCCATGGCCCAGACCATTTCATCGCCCCATTTGTACGCGTTTTTGAAGCGGGTCTCGCCCTGAATCACTTGCTGGATGAAGCGACCCTGGATGCTGCCTTCTTTGCCGAAGGCGCCGTCCTGGTTCACCAACTGCTTCAGGTCGACGCTCAGGCCCCTTTCTGTCAGTGTCATGGGTTTTCCGCTGTTGTCAGCGTAGTGCTTGTACATACGCATGTTGCCCCACGGGTTGAGCTGGTTCAGCCATTCTTGCGTACTGGCGTTGATGCTTTTGGCGTCGTTGAGCTGCTCGGTGATGCCGCTCGCATCGGTTTGCATCAGCCGTGTCAGCTTGCCCTGCAATGACTGGGCCACCTTGTCGGCGCCAACGTTGCCCACAGGAAAGCCCGTGTCTGCGCGCACCTGGTCCAAGCCCTCAGATGCTGCGGCAAACACCCTGGCCTTGACAGCTGGGTCGGCACTGCCTTTGGCCACTTCCAGCAGTTTTTCCAGCTGCTGCGGGTCGTAGCTGACGCTGGTAGTGGCGGCGCCCGGGTCGATAACGGTGGTGGTGGTGGTCTTGTTCAGTCCGGCGTCCACCACGGCCTGCAGGGTCTTGTCGTCCATCTTCTGGATGGCCTGGTTGAACGATGCGGCATCGCCGCCCAGGCTGTTGAGCACATCCAAAATGGCCTCGGCCTCTTTGTCTCCCGTCTCAGTGCTGACAGCGCCCAGGTAGGCCTGCGTGTGAGAGTCGCCATTTGCCGTGCGCGGCGCCATTTCTTCGATAAAGGCCAGCTTGGTTTCGGCATCGGCGTGCCGGGCCACGGCCTGTCCCATGGCTATGACGTCTTGTCGGCTGTCAAAGGCCTGTGCCATGCGGCCCAGCTGCTGGCCGTCTAGCCCTTGCGCCAGGGTATTGAACAGATCGCGCCGTTCATCAGCAGACAGGCCCGATGCACCGAACAGACCGCTGGCGTTGACATCGTCGGCCAGCGCCCTGAGGTCTGTATCCGAAATTTGCCCGATGGCCGCATTGCGTTCATCCTTTGATAAATCTTTCAGCTCGCGCACGGTTTGTTTGAGACTGTCATTGCGGCCCAAACCTAAAAACCCGTCGTTATGAACGCGCTGGCTGACGTTTCGCGCCACTTCGGCAGTAGTTGCCATGTCTTTTCCCTCCAAATAAATGGAAAACATGCCCGCTATACCAGGAGACTGTGCAAGCACGGCGGCATGATGTGCAAAGCCTTTCAGGCGCGTGTATCCACTTGCCACAGGCTGCGCCTGCCCTGACGTGCCACAGCCATTGGGCAGCGCAAGGTCGCAGAAGTCCCAGAACAGCCCAGGCAAAAACCGCCCGCATCGCCTCACTGGCGGGTGGCAGGCACTTTCTTTTTTGCAGCAATCCCAACGTGGGTCGCAGCGGCAAACAGACAGCTTTGGCACGGGCGTGGCCCTCTTCTGGCTCCAGCCAGCCCAGCCCTTGCCCAGAGCTGTGCGCTCGCGGCAGTGCACCCATCGGGCCAAGGCATCGGTTACTCATCTTTTCATGGCTGAATGCGCTTGTCCAGCGGGCGGAAATGGCCTTTTTGAAATAGCCTTTTTGATTTGACAATCCTGCTGCACTTTCCGCGCGCATGCGCAGCGCCAAGCGGCGCGGCGCGCCCAAGGCAATAACCTGCTGCACGCCAGATACGCATCCGCGAACGCTGCAACGAGGAAGAAAAATGGCCGTTTTTCACAAGGTCTGGCCAAGGTTGACCAGCGGCGCTGCGACACCGGCGAGCGCCGGGTGCTGGTGCTGCACCAGCTCAAGCGCCTGCTGTCTGACGACTGCCTGGTCTGGCACGACATACCCGTAGGAACCCAGGCCAGGCAGCCTGACTTCTTCATCTTCAGCCCGCGCCAGGGCCTGCTGGCGCTGGAGGTCAAGGAGACGCGACGCCCTGGCGCATGAGCAGGAACATTTCAGGGGGCAAGCTGCTGTTTTCCCTATGGCTGGGGCGTGGTTTTTTCCGGGTTGAACGAAAAGGAGCTGGACGGCACCGATTTCTTCGATCTGTTGCCACGCCACAAACGATGAACCTGACGCAAGAGTAAATGGCCCGCCCCTGGGTCACGGTGCTGCTGGGCACGCCACCCATCGCCTGGCTGGTGCTGGCCATGCTCTGGTTCGGCACGGGCGACGGCACGCCCGTTTTCACCGTCTTCATCGCCAGCTTTCCCGTTGTTTT
>NZ_JARVII010000017.1:0-61750 GCF_029813755.1 Ottowia cancrivicina
GTGGGCGGCTGCTGCGGCACCACGCCCGATCACATCAACGCCATTGCCCGCGCCGTCATGCCGCTGGCGCCGCGCGGCGTGCAGGCGGCGCGCTTCAAATAACACCTTCGCCGCTTCGATACCGCCGATTAAATATATCCAGCTCAGTTGGTTCAGGCTGTAACCATGGTTTTTCAAAATAGCGACCAGCGCGACCAGATAAAAACCGGTCAGCGTGAATTTGTAGGTGCTGCCGTCGATAAGCAGCAGCCAGTCGCGCGGGGCGGGGGATGCGGGGGTTTGCGACATCATGTGGTGTTTTCCTTGGGGCGGGCAGAATGAAGGACAAAGGCCGTCTGAAAGCGGGTTCGGCTTGTTGATAAAGCGGTAAGGGTTTTTGTTACAGGGCACGTCGGGTTTGCACCGATAAGCTGCCGCGTTCCGTTACCACTTGGTTACCCCAGTCGGTCAGGGCGGCCAGTGCGGGCAGAAAACTGCCGCCGAATACCGTCAAGGCATATTCCGTTTTCAACGGCGGTTTGATACCAAATACCTGCCGCGACACCAGTCCGTCGTGTTCCAACTGTTTGAGCAGGCGGCTTAATATTGTTTCGGTGATGCCCGGAAGACATTCGTGCAGTTCGCCGAAGCGTTTTGCACCGCCTTGCAGGTGGTAGAGGATGACCGCCTTCCATTTGCCGCCGACCAAATCCATCGCCACACTCAGCGGGCATGGGTAAGTTTTGCCGCTGAAGCCGAAATATTCGCTTTGACATTCTGTTTTCATTATTCCACCTATTCAAAAGGATAGTTATTGATCGACTGTTTCCGGCTGCCTACAATCGCACCGTTCTCAATATCCAAGAAGGAATAATCATGACCCTCGTCATTTTGGCGCATCCCGATTTCAGCCGATCCGTAGCCAACAAAGCCGTTATCGGACACCTGCAAAACAGCGGGTTGGACATCGAAATCCGCGACCTCACCGCGCTGTATCCCGACTACCGAATCGATTCCGCCGCCGAGCAGCAGGCATTGCTGCGCCATCGGACCATTGTGTTTCAATATCCGCTCTATTGGTACAACATGCCCGCGATTTTAAAGCAGTATTTCGACTGCGTGCTGACTTACGGTTTTGCCTACGGTACGGGCGGCGATAAATTGAAGGGTAAAAACTTCGTGCCCAGCATCACAATCGGCGCGCCCGAACAGGATTACCGCGCCGACGGCGAAGCGCATTTCCGCGTGTACGAGTTTTGCAAAAACCTCGAACAAACAGCCTATTACACGCAAATGAACTATATCGACCCGTTTTATTTCCACGGCACGTCGCCTGCGCTTTACAGCACGGATGAAATCAAAAATCGGGCGGAAACCTGTGCGGAAGGATTAGTAACGCTGCTGCTGCGGTTGGAAAGATAAAGCGGTGTTTTCAGACGACCTTCAACGCTTCTTCCGCCCGCAGCAGGGCGGTTTGCTCGTCGGCTTCGACGATGTAGTTCACGCCCAGCGCAGGGACGAGTTTGGACGATTGTTCGCGGTTACGCGGCGCAGGCGTGAGAGCCTGCTCTCGGGCAGGCTTCGGGCGCTCTTTCTTGAGCCCTTCTATTGCTCTTGATTCGATAGCACCCCGCGCCCATTCCACTAGGACTTGCGGCCCTTTTGGCTCCATCAACACCCCTGCGGCGAGGCAGCGGCAGCGGCGCCTTGGACGCCTGCCTATGATTGCCCGCTTTTTTGCCTGCTTCGCCCCATGTCCGCCGATGGCCTGAACCTCGCCCAGCAAGACGCCGTGAACCATTTGCGCGGCCCTTGCCTGGTGCTGGCCGGGGCCGGTTCGGGCAAGACGCGCGTCATCACCCACAAGATTGCGCGGCTGATGCAAACAGGCGTGCCGGCCAGCCGCATTGCGGCCATCACCTTCACCAACAAGGCCGCCGCCGAGATGCGCGAGCGCGCCCGCCAGCTGGCGGGCAAGGAGGCAGGCCAGGTCATCATCTGCACCTTTCACGCGCTGGGCGTGCGCCTGCTGCGCGAAGATGGCGCGGCGCTGGGCCTGAAGCCTGGCTTCAGCATTCTGGACAGCGACGACGCGCTGAGCTTGCTCAAAGACTGCGGCAAAACCACCGACAGCGCCACGGCCCGCCAGTGGCAATGGGCCATCAGCCGCTGGAAAAACGCGGGCCTCTCGCCCGAAGAAGCCGCCGCGCAGGCCCAAGGCGAAATCGAGCGCCAGACCGCGCAAATCATGGCCCGCTACCACGAGCGCCTGGCCGCCTACCAGAGCGTGGACTTTGACGATTTGATCGGCCTGCCGCTGCGCCTGCTGCTCACGCAGCCCGAAGTGGCGCAAAAGTGGCAGGCACGCCTGGCGCACACGCTGGTCGATGAATACCAGGACACCAACGCCACGCAATACCAGCTGATGAAGGCGCTGGTGGGCCAGGCGGCCAACTTCACCGCCGTGGGCGATGACGACCAGAGCATTTACGGCTGGCGCGGCGCCACGCTGGACAACTTGCGCCAGCTGCCGCGCGACTTTCCGCAGCTCAAAGTCATCAAGCTGGAGCAGAACTACCGCTCCACCGGCGCCATCTTGCGCGCGGCCAACAACGTGATCGGCCCCAATCCCAAGCTGTTTCCCAAGCGCCTGTATTCCAGCCTGGGCGAAGGCGAGCCGGTGCGCGTGCTGGCCTGCGACCACGAGCAGCATGAAGCCGAGCGGGCCGTGGCGCGCATCCAGTCCTTGCGCGCTACCGCGCCGCAGCGCAGCTGGCGCGACTTTGCCGTGCTCTACCGCGCCAACCACCAGGCCAAGGCATTCGAGCAGGCCCTGCGCCGCGCGCAAATCCCTTACAAGGTTTCTGGCGGGCAGAGCTTTTTTGACCGCGCCGAAATCAAGGACTTGTGCGCCTGGTTGCGCCTGTGGATCAACGAAGACGACGACCCGGCCTTCATGCGCGCCGCCACCACGCCGCGCCGGGGCATTGGCCACCAGACGCTGGCCGCGCTGGGCGAATTCGCCAGCCGCGCGCGCCTGTCGCTGTTTGGCGCGCTTTTTGCCCACTCGCTGCCCGCCGCCCTGCCCGCGCGCGCCGTGGCCGCGCTGCATGAATTTGGCCGCCTCGTCAGCCGCCAGCAGCAGCAGGCCCGCCACGCCGTGGGCCACGGCGCCGCGCGCCAGCTGCTAAGCGAGTGGCTGCAAGACATCGCCTACGAAAAACACCTGCTCGACAGCGCCGACAGCAAAGAGCAAGCCGCCGCCCGCTGGCACAACGTGCAGGAGTTTTGCGACTGGATGGCCGCCCGCTGCGGCGGCCAGGCGGGCGATGAAACCGGCGCCGGCGCCCGCGCCGAAAGCAGCCTGCTGGACGTGGCGCAGACCGTCTCGCTCATCTCCTCGCTGGCCGAACGCGAGCAAGACCCCGACGTCGTCACCCTCTCCACCCTGCACGCCGCCAAGGGGCTGGAGTGGCCCCACGTCATCCTGGCCGGCGTCACGGAAGACGTGCTGCCCTTTCGCGCCAGCGAAGACGGCGGCGGCGCACAAGCGGCCGCCCGCATCGAAGAAGAGCGCCGCCTCATGTACGTGGGCATCACCCGCGCCCGCCAAACCCTGGCCGTGAGCTGGACGCGCCGCCGCAAAAAAGGCCGCGAAACCATCGCCGCCCAGCCCAGCCGCTTCATCGCCGAAATGGCGCTGGACGCCGCCACCGTCCGTGAAGACCCGCGCGAAAAACTCAAGGCCCTGCGCGCCGAATTCGCCCAAAAAGCCGCCGCCCAAGCTCAACAGCAGGCGCACGGGCGCTGAAGGCGTGGACGGAGTCCTTCCGATTGTGGAAATCCGCGTTTTTCATGCGCGGCCAAAAGCCTGAATGCGATGCCTGCGGCATGCGCACATTCATGCCTGGCCAGGCAACAGCGCAACGACATTGAGCGCCAGCCCGGCGGCGGGCAGGTTAACCAATGTGAGACGGAGCTGATACGCGCTCCAGGAGCAGGCCGGCATCTCAAGCGTCAGGCAGGAGGCGGTTTGGGGCAGGGCTGAAAAGGGCGTGAATGGCGAAATTTCCCGCCACAAGCCGTTTTCAGATCTGGCGCTGACTTTCACGCGAACAGCCTGGGCAGCAGATGGCTGATGAACTTTCAACAATATGCGGCTGCCAGTGGACAGCGGCCAGGCCAGTTCAGGCGGAGAGTCGAGCGTGATGCTCTCTTGTGGAGAGTGCGTGCCCAGCAGCAAACAACTGACACGCACAGGGCGGGCAGCTTCACCATTGACGAGCCAGCCGTCGCTATCCACATGTTCGCCCGCACCAAAAGTCCACAGTCGCGCCTGGCGAGGCAGCCCGGCTCGCGCCTGCATGATGTCAATCATGGCCGCTTCCAGCGGAGACCGGCGCAGACTGGTGTAGCCCAGAAAACCGGGCTGGCCGTGCTGCTCACCCGGGCTGCCATTCCAGGCCATGCTGGAAACAAAGCGGCTGCCGTAATGAATGATGTCTCGCAACGAGCGATAAGCATCGGCATAGCTTCCCAGAAAATCGGCGCGTGTCAGATTACCCGTATTGTGTTCCACCACCGCCCATTCGGCGCTATTGCGGCGGAACTCATTGAATAAAGAAGTCTTGCTTTCCGTAATAATATTATTGGTAGCGCACTGCCCGTAAATAATGACACCCAGGTGACCGTTTTTGGGACAAGCGCCTTCAATGCTGGCGCCACCCGTATCATAGTTTTTCACTGGGCTGTCGATGCGCTCGGCCAGTGGATCAAGCCGGATTGTGGGTTCCATGAAACCCTGCGAGGAATAAATACGGTCGGACGGAATACCTGTTTCTGCCACCCATTGTGAAAGTTCGTCGTAATGAAGCTGCACGAGATGACGGCGAAACTGTGCCCACAGCGCAATCCACGGATTTTTCGTGAAATGTACATATTCACGCAACCAGCGCGGCGTGGTGCGCGATAGAAAAACGTGCCAGAGAAATTGGCGGGGTGGCTGGACATCAGCCCAGGTTGCAAACTTCTTTTTCGCCAGTTTCGAGACACGGGCCAGCGTCAAACATTTCTTGCGCCGATAGCTTGATAAATCCGGAACACCGTCTTCAGCATTTCCTGCATAAGGGCCGTCACCACGCAGCCAATGACGGAATTGCCGCAGCGTCTGCGGGTTATAGTCGTACCACTGCGGATTTTCCAATTTTGGAAAAAACGGATTCATGTACACATCAGCATCCAGATTCACGCCAATGAAGAGCGATGGATGTTTTTCTCGAAAGGCATTAATGATGCGGCAGGCAGCCTACAAATTTCTTTTCTTGTAAAAGCGGGGCTTTTCCATGTATACATTCAGGCTGATGCTGCGCCCCAGCTCGGGAGAATCGACAGAGCCGGGAAGATTGGATAGCGCGGTGTCAGGCATGACCTGGTTGAATTGATTCCACTGGCACAGAGATTCATCCTGCTCCAGTACATCATTAATGTCCCACTCCAGCGACTGGCCTGCCGAATCAGCCCAAATGCCACCATTGAGCGTGAACAATACTGGAGTTTGTGTCCGGATGGCATGATCCATGACAGCATGCAGACTGTCTTCGGCCACCAAGCGCTCGTTGTGATCGCACTTCTTGTTTGGAACAAAATCAGGATCGAACGCAAAATCTCCTTCGCGCCCCAATATGGTGCGCAAATACAGAATTTGCGTGCGGATGCCCACTTTCATTGTTGGACTTTCAAAAGGAGAGAAAGTCTCTCGAATGCCTTCTGCGCCGCCGCTTGCTACGCGGCTAGTAGCGATCGGAAAATAAAATGCATTATTTTCGTGCAAGGGGTTTTCATCATACAGGCCACGCCACGAATGAATATTTTCGGACGGAACAAGCTGCGTCTTTAAAATTGAATAACGATCGCCTTTCTTACGCTCACCAAAAATGGAAACCGATACTGCCGAGAAGAAATCCCGCCGAATGGATTGCATGCCCGCAAATCCCGGACAGGCTGCTTCCTGCGGCAGGTTGAAATAATCAAGCACATCGTTTCTTTCTTGATCGCACGCCAGTGAAAACAAAGAACCGCCATCCACATAAACATGTATGGCAACGGTTTCCAAAGCCCAGCCTTGCAATTGGAGCAGACCGTCGGCAGACAAGGACAACTTCTCAATGTGATGAGCAGGAACGGTTTGGTTGGCCATGAATTAAAATTCCAAAATCAAAACAGACAAATTTCCCAAATATTCTTAGAGCCTATCCTTAAAATTATCCAGAAAGCCTGAGCATGCGCCGAATGCAAGCGATCTTCACGAAGGCTTCAGCTGAAGAGGGCAGTGACCTCGTAGTCCTTGCTCAGTCTTCTCGATTGGCTCAGCCAGGCAAAATCCTCTGCCCAATCCAGCGTTTGGGGCTTTACCTTGAAGATGTGTTGCTGGCAGCGCTTGATTTTCCCGCCGAACATGCCCGCGCCCATTCGATAAGTTGATCCGCACCTATACGTATAAACACCCTCACAAAAAGGCTCTTGCAGCGCTCAAGCGCACGAGCACAGTCGGCAGCAGCTCCATCGTATCTGCTGCAATGTGGCGCTGGCGCCAGCGGCGAAAATGTTGCGCACCCGCTTTCAACGTTCAACGCGGGGCGCCCCCCAAGGCAGGGCCTTTGGCTGCGCGCATCATTGGCAGCCAATGGTCTGCACGTCAAAGATGGCATTCATCATCTGCCGGGCGCTGCGCCAATGGGGCCTCTCCCGCTCATCGCAGCAAGGGCCCCGGCAGACGCCGCACTTCTCTCCCCTTGGTGATCCGCTTCAATGAATCGCCGCGCACATGACGGCGGCTGAGAAATGGATTCAGGCGCTTCCCGACCGCAGCAGCCGCACGGCTTCGGGCAAGGTGCGGGCGCCGGGGGCCAGATAGTCAATCGCCGCGCCCAGCAGCGTGGCGCTGATCAGCGCCGCCAGCAGCGGCTTGTAGCTCAGGCGAATGGCGGCAGTCAGCCAGCCCTGGCGCTGAAGCCGCGTGGCCGTGCGCGCGGCGGCCCAGGCAAACGCCAGTTCCACGGCCACAGCCAGCAGCACATCGGTGCCGAACAGCAGCAGCAACAGCAGTCCCGCGCCCACAAAAGACACCAGCGCCAGCGCGAAGATCAGCAGCACGGGAATCAGCACCACCGCGCCTTCTTCCGCCGCGCCGCCTGCATCCACCACGCCATCGACGATGCCTTCGGCGGCGCTATCCAGCAGGGCATCCACGCCGCCTTCTTCCGCGTCGAAAGAGCCGCTGGCGCCGCCGCCCGCGAAGTCGCCGTCTTCACCGCTGGCGGCCAGCGCGTCGTCTCCGGCAGAGCGGGCAGAGGCGTCGGCGGCGGCATCCAGCAGGTCTGTTACCGGATCGGGCGCGTCTGCCGCCCGCCGCTGGCGCAACAGCCAGGCAGCCCAGCAACGCAGCAGCAACAAATAGACGGCGTAGCCCGCGCCTATGCAGAGCGCGTAGCGCAGCGCCAGCCAATCAAGCCCCGCCAGTCGCAGCGCGACGCTGGCGCTCCACATGGCCGCCAGCGTGAGCAAGCCAATCAGCCAGCCATGCAGCCACAGCGCGTGACGCTGGCGCAAGTGCCGCCGCAAAGCATTTGACGCGGGCAGACGAATGCTGCGGAACGAGGCGCGGGCAGGCTGCGAGGGGCGGGAATGAGAGGGCATGACGCAAAAAGAAGAAGACGGCGGTGCGGAGGGTTCTGGATGCGCCGCCTATAATTCTCGCAATGGGAATAACTTTTATTCTGCGCGAAAAAGGAGATCGAAATGAAAGTGGACCTGGGCGGCGTGGCCGAAACCCTGCTCATTACTTTGTACATGCGGGCCAAGGACGCCCAAAGCGAGCACCCGAAGCTCAATGACCGCAAGGCGGCGGAGCTGATTCAGAAAATCGACTACGACTTTTCAAAATTCAATACGGCGCGCGCCTCTTATTACGGCGTTCTGGCGCGGGCCAAAATCATGGACCGCGAAGCGCGCAAATTCATTGAAAAATACCCGGATTGCGTGGTGGTTTCCGTCGGCTGCGGTTTTGACACCCGGTTCGAGCGCGTGGATAACGGCCAGATCCGCTGGTACAACCTGGACTTGCCCGAGGTCATTGAAAAACGCCGCCTGCTGCTGCCTGATACGCCGCGCTCCATTTCCATAGGCAAATCGCTGCTCGACGCTTCCTGGCCGCAGGATATTGACCGGGCGGGCAGAAAGCTTCTCATCATTTCCGAAGGCGTGCTGATGTACCTGGAAGAAAAGGATGTGAAGGCGTTTCTTTCCATCCTGACCGGGGGTTTTGATGATTTCGAGGCGCAGCTTGATCTGCTGTACAAGGGCATGGTGAAAAAAGCCGCTTTGCACGACGTGGTGAAAAACACCTCGGCCCAACTCAACTGGGGCGTGAAAGACGGCAGCGAAGTCGTGAAACTCAATCCGGCGCTCAAACAGATTGGCTATGTCAATTTCACCGACGAAATGAAGCATATGCTGCCCGGCTGGATGAAATTGTTCACTCCCATTTTCTATCTGGTCAATAACCGGCTGGGAATTTACACCTATCAGAAAGCGGCCTGAACGCGCGCAAAAAAAGAGCGGCAGCAAACGCATGCCGCTCTTTTTGTTTTCAATCAGGCCGCCCGGTTTTTACGCACAGCGAATCATCGTGCCGAAAGCCTGGTCGGACAGCACTTCCAGCAGCATGGCGTGCGGCACGCGCCCGTCGATGATGTGCACGGCATTGACGCCGCTGCGGGCGGCATCGAGCGCGCCGGCGATTTTGGGAATCATGCCGCCGGAGATCGTGCCGTCTTCGCATAGCGCCTCGATTTGCTGCGCCGTCAGCTCCGGCAGCAGGGCGCCGTTTCGGTCGAGCACGCCCGGAATGTTGGTGAGCATCAGCAGCTTTTCGGCTTCCAGCACCGTGGCCAGCCGCGCGGCCACCACGTCGGCATTGATGTTGTAGCTCTCGTTGTTTTCGCCAAAGCCGATGGGGCTGACCACGGGGATGAAGCGGTCGTCTTGCAGCGCCTGCACCACGCCGGGGTCGATCTGCACGATTTCGCCCACCTGGCCCACGTCGTGCACCACGGCGGGGTCTTTGCTGTCGGGCAGCCGGAGCTTGCGTGCGCGGATCAGGCCGCCGTCGCGGCCCGTCAGGCCCACGGCCCGCCCGCCCGCCTGGTGAATCAGGCCCACGATGTCTTGCTGCACTTCGCCAGCCAGCACCCATTCCACCACTTCCATTGTTTCGGCGTCGGTCACGCGCATGCCTTGAATGAAGTGGCCCTGCTTGCCCAGGCGCTTGAGCGCCGCTTCAATTTGCGGGCCGCCGCCGTGCACCACCACGGGGTTGATGCCCACCAGCTTGAGCAGCACCACATCTTCGGCAAACGCCGCCTGCAAGGCAGGGTCGGTCATGGCGTTGCCGCCATATTTGATGACCATGGTTTTGCCGTGATATTTGCGGATATAGGGCAGCGCCTGCGCCAAAATGGCCGCCTGTTGCCGGGCGAAAGCGGCGGATGCAATACCGGGTTGAGTCATGAGAAATTCCTTTTGCAAAAGTGAAACAGGCTCTGGCGCGAATGAATGGCATGAAATGGCTCGCCGCAATGAATATTTGGGAGCATCCGGCATGGAAAAAGCGGTATTGCAGGGTTTCCGCCCGGTTTTTCAAATGCCTGGCATTATCATGGCGAGGCTCATTTCCGCGCGCCGGACGTATTTTACTTCGGCCTATATTGGGCAGGCGCCTGGTGAAACCGGGTTGAAGCCGGATGGCAATCCTGTTTTTCGATTCTTGAAAAGGAGTTTTCGTCATGAAGTTTTTCCGCCTTTCACACGCTAGCCTTTGCGCCATTGCCGCCAGCCTTTTGCTGGCGGCTTGCGGCGGGGATGGCGATTCTTCGCCCACGCCACCTCCCAGCCCCACGCCCGGCGCTGCCGCGCTGCCCGATGTGCCCAATGGCCGCGCGACGCTGCTGGCCGGCTCGCTGGAGGCCGATCCGGCCAAGGCCTGCGGGCGCGTGGATGCGGACGACCCGCTGCAAAGCCGCTTTGGCTACATCACCCACGCCATGACGGTGGCCGCTGATGGTGCGGTTTATCTGACCGACCGGCCTTGCCGCGCAGACAGCGGGCAGGCGGACGCCGTGCGCAAGATTGCGCCCAATGGCAAGGTGAGCACCGTGGCCACGGGCGCGCTGCCGCAAGCGGGCGCGGCCCTGGCCCGTTTCGTGCGCCCGGCAGGCCTGGCCGTGAAGGGCGGCGTGCTGTATGTGAGCGATGGCGGGCCATATGGCGGCCTGGATGCGGGCGGCGTGTGCGAAACCTATTCGCTGACGACGGCGCCGGGCTACCCCGCAGCGGGCCAGGCCACGGGCATCTGGCGGGTGGCTGCGGATGGCCGCATCTCCGCCGTGGCCGGGGTGGCGCGCGCGTCGTGCGAAGCGGGCGCGGCCTCGCTGGATGGCGCAGGGCCGCAAGCGAGCTTTTGCCTGCCAGCCGGCATGGCTTTTTCGGCGGACGGCGTGCTGCACGTGATGGACGCGCGCATGCAGGGCACGCCCGGCACGTGGCGCACGGTGCATGTCAGCGATGGCAACGTGCAAAGCAGCCCTGCCGGGCGCTTCACGCTCAAGCAGACGCTGCCTTACCCATTGCTCGTTCAACCAGCTTGACCAGAGCAGCCTTTCTGGCCTTGTAGAAGCTGTCGAAATCATCGGCCCGGAGTGCGGTCGTATCAACAAGGTGCGAGCCAACAATGGCGTTCATCTGCGCATCTGTAAGCTGAACCTGCGTGTGCGCCTGTAACTTGGCCAGATAGATGGATGGCGCATGCCCACCGATCATTCGGTTAGCCTTGTAAGAGATTGGTGTTTTATTGACGACTGTGTTGTAGACGGCGCGCTTAATCCCGTTCTTTTCACACCAGTTCTGCGGGAAGATGTGATGAATATCCAGCGCAAGTTCCTCGTCGTCGAGTTCCTGAATCTTTGCCTTCCAGAAGAAGTCTTGCGCCCCTTCGCGAAGCACCAGCACATTTAGGCCCTTGTACGCGGCTGACAGGCGCGATGTCATCGTGTCCAAGCGGTCTGGGCTGAACGCCGCATCTGCAATGGTTCGAGGTATTGCGTCGTCACTCTCGATCCACTGCAGAAGATCCTCGACATCGTTTGCGATGCGAGTGTCGATGGCACTGCCATAGAGTTCGCCGAGAACACCACTCCAGTACCAGTGAGAAAGCTTTTGGTAAATGCGCGGCTCAAGCCAGCGTTCGCGCAAGTGCGCGAGTACCGAGGCGAGTGGGGCCAGTTGTGTTCGATACGGCAATTCGCGTGGGCTTTTCACACATTCCTTGCGTAGGAACTTGGCCGCGAGAAGGAAGCCTGCTTCCACCTCGTCTGCCCATTTGGCATACGCGCTCAGGGGCATCGCAAGTATCGAGACACGTTTTGCGCTCACCGGTTGCACAGACTTTCCTGTTTTCCCCGACGCCACATCGGCGCGGCGCAACTCCAGTGTGTGCAACATCGATACGGCCTGTAGGAAGTCCGTCGACTCCACCTGTGACAGTAGCGCCTCTTTGCACAAGCGCTGATACCGTCCCGAGACATTGCGGGCCGCGTTGCCATGCCAGTCATCGCGCAGATTAAAGCCGTCAGCGGCATAGGTAGCCGTGACCAGTTCGAACACATTGAGAGGGACACCGCCGGTGTTTACCTTTTCGAAGACTAAGCAGACGGCCTCCTTCGTCGTAGCCTTACCCAGCTGGATCACAGGGAGCTGGTAGTTGCGGAAGGCATTCAATACCTGCCGACGGAATTGCATGTACAGGCCAAATTTTTCGGGCGCGTACTCCTGCAGGGCTTCTTCCCATGCGTCGGAGTTCAGGATCTGCTCGCACGGAAAGTACAGCTGCTCGCACTCTTTCTGCGTCGTACTCAAATCAAGATCGATCTGCCTGCCAAAGTTGGAGCGTTTAATCTTGTCCTCTTCGATGGCCTCGATAGCATCCTCTAGGCGGTCTCCGCCTTCCAGTGCCACTTCGATGTTCCAGTAGTAGTGTCTTCGAATCGGCTTACCCTTTTCGGTGCGGGTATTCACCGCACTCTTCGTGGCCAAGACTTGCGTCAAAGTGGTGAGCCGCTGTTGCCCGTCGAGAATCAGAAGCTCCGCATCCGAGGCACCTGATGGGGGCGAAACTCCTTCCACTGGCCGTACCTGGAACTTGGCCTCGCCACCTGTCTCCAGAAGCATGACTGTCCCAACCGGGAATGACCTTGCGATGCTCACCAGCAAACTGCGAATGTGCTGGTCATCCCACACCCAACCCCGCTGAAAGTCCGGCAATTGAATCTTTGCCTTGACGATTTCAGTCAGGATCTCGGGCAATAACCGCTTGGTGCTGTCGAAAGTGCTCATTGTCTCTCCTTCATTTTCACTTCACCACTTCCATCAACTATCTGATCGGCAGCGCCGATGGCCGCATTTACGTGACCGATTCATGCCCTGCCGCCGGGCGCGTGAGCCGGCTGGTTTCCGTGCCTGATTTGAGCGTGCTGACCGACCAGCTGCCCAATTCATCGCTGGTGGCCATCGACAGCCGGGGCAATGTGTATTCGGCTTCCGCCGATGCGCGGCGGGACGGCGTGAAATCCACCCTCTACCGCAAGGCGGCTGGCCAGACGCAGTTCGTGCCCGTGGCAAGCAACGTGCGTGCGCTGCGCGCCTTGGCTGTGGGGCCGGACGATGCGCTCTACCTGAAGTCGGGCCACGCCATCGTCAAGATCACGTTCAATCCTTGAGCTGCAAGGCCGATGCGGCAAAGGCATGAGCAGGGCCTGAAAAAGCGGGCTGGCACGGTTTCAGACAGTTCATATTCGCTCCTGAAAGCAGAGCATGAGGTCTTAGTGCAACCTGCGCAAGACGGCATTTCTACCCCTTTATATTTGCTCTTGTTTTTGATGCGCTCCGCCCAGCGCTACCCGGCCGGATGAAACGGCTTGCCCAGCGAAGCGGGCATGTTGGCGCGTATCCAGGCCGGGTTGCGCGAAATCAGCGCCAGCACGGCAATCGTGGCCAGGTAGGGCAGCATGGTCATGAGCTGGCTGGGCCACTGCACGCCCTGGCCTTGCAGGTGCAGCTGGAGCATGGTCACGCCGCCAAAAAGGTAAGCGCCCAGCAGCACGCGGGCGGGCCGCCAGGTGGCAAACGTGGTCAGCGCCAGCGCAATCCAGCCCTTGCCCGCCACCATGCCCTCGGCCCACAGCGGCGTGTAGGCCAGCGACAGATACGCCCCCGCCAGCCCGCACAGCGCGCCGCCCGCCGTGACGGCGGCCAGGCGAATCAGGCGCACGCGGTAGCCCAGCGCGTGCGCCGACTGCGGCGCTTCGCCCACGGCCCGCAGCACCAGCCCGGCGCGCGTGCGCCACAGCAGCCAAACCAGCGCCAGCGCCAGCAGCGCCGTCAGATACACCAGCGGGTGATGGCGAAAAAGCGCAGGGCCGGCAAAAGGCACATCGCCCAGCCCCAGCCAGTCAAAGCGCGGGCGATCGGGCAGGCGCTCTTGCACATAGCCAATGCCTGCAAAAGCCGACAGGCCGCCGCCAAACAGGCTCAGCGCCAGCCCCGCCGCGTACTGGTTGGCGCCCAGCCAGATCACCAGCGCGCCAAAAGCAGCGGCCAGCAGCGCGCCCGCGCCCGCGCCTGCGGCAAAGCCCAGCCAGTCGCTGCCCGTGTGCACCACCGTGGCAAAACCGACCAGCGCGGCGCACAGCATGATGCCCTCGGCGCCCAGATTGACGATGCCCGCCTTTTCGTTGATGAGCAGCCCCAGCGCGGCCAGCGCCAGCACCGTGCCCGCGTTCAGCGTGGCGGCCAGAAGAAGAGCGTAGGCTTGCATGGCGTTCAGCGCCCTCCCCGGCGGATGCGGTAATGCACCAGCGTGTCGCACGCCAGCAGCGCAAACAGCAGCAGCCCCTGAAACACGCCCGTGATGGATTTGGGCAGCCCCAGGCGCGACTGCGCCAGCTCCCCGCCGATATAGAACATGCTCATCAGCAGCGCCGCCAGCACGATGCCCAGCGGATGCAGCCGCCCCACAAAAGCCACGATGATGGCCGCAAAGCCATAGCCCGCCGGCACGTTGGGCGTGAGCTGCCGCAAAGGGCCTGCCACCTCCAGCGCCCCGGCCAGCCCCGCCGCGCCGCCCGAGGCCAGCATGGCCGTCCACAGCGCGCGCCGCGACGAAAAGCCCGCATAGCGCGCCGCCGCCGGCGCCAGCCCGCACACCTGCTGCGCAAAGCCCGCGCGCGTGCGAAACAGCCAAACCCACAGCAGCGCCGCGCCCGCCAGCGCCAGCGGCAGCCCCGCATGCAGGCGCGAGCCGTCCATCAGGCGCGGCAGCTGCGCGGCCGGGCCAAACAGGCGCGTTTGCGGAAAGTTGTAGCCCTGCGGGTCTTTCCACGGCCCATACACCAGATAGCCCAGCACCTGCACGGCCACGTAAACCAGCATCAGGCTCACCAAAATCTCGCTGGCATGGCACTTGTCGCGCAGCAGCGCCGCAATGGCCGCCCAGCACATGCCGCCCGCCGCGCCCGCCAGCAGCATGGCCGGCAGCGTCAAGCCGCCCGCGCTGGCGTCAGCGGCCAGCGCCACGCCGCCTGCAAACACCGCGCCCATCACGAACTGCCCTTCTGCGCCGATGTTCCACACGTTCGAGCGGAACGCCAGCGCCAGCCCCAGCGCCATCAGCAAAAGCGGCGCGGCCTTCAGACCCAGCTCGCCCAGCGCGTAAACGCTGCGCACCGGCTCCCAGAAAAACACTTGCAGCCCGCGCGCGGAGTCTTTGCCCAGCGCGGCAAACAGCAGCATGCCCAGCAGCGTGGTCAGCGCCAGCGCCAGGACGGGCGAGGCCCACACCCACACGCGCGAAGGCGCAGGCCGGGCCTCAAGCCGCCACATGGCTGCACTCCTTGTCCTTGATTCGCAAAATCCGCCCCGCAAAAAAGCAAACGGCAGATTGTGCCTACGCGCTTTGCCGCCTGCTGCGGCTGGGGCCTGCTCGCAGCAGCCAGGAGGCGGCCGCTTCAGCCCTGGAGCCGGAAGATCTTGCTGGGGTTCATGATGTTCAGCGGGTCCAGCGCCTGCTTGATGGCTCGCATCACGTCCAGCGCGCCCTCGCCGGCTTCCTGCTCGAGAAAGTCCATTTTGTGCAGGCCCACGCCGTGCTCGCCGGAGCAGGTACCGCCCATGCCAATGGCGCGGGCCACGAGCTGGCGGTTGAGCTGCTCGGCGCGCTCACGCTCGCTGGCGTCGTCCGGGTCGATCAGGTAGCCGAAATGAAAGTTGCCGTCGCCCACGTGGCCCACGAGAAAGTAGGGAATGCCGCTGGCATTGACTTCATCGACCGATTGCAGCAGGCAATCGGCCAGGCGCGAGATGGGCACGCACACGTCGGTGGAGATGCTGCGGCAGCCGGGGCGGCTGCTGACGGCGGCAAAGTAGGCGTTGTGCCGCGCGGCCCAGAGGCGGCGGCGCTCTTCGGGGGCGCTGGCCCATTCAAAGTCATTGCCCTGGTGTTCGTGGGCGATGGCCTGCACGGTTTCGGCCTGTTCGCGCACGCTGGCGGGCGAGCCGTGAAACTCCATCAGCAGCATGTGCGCTTGGCGCAGGCTGGTCTTGCTGTAGGCGTTGATCAGGCTCACGGAGTGCGCGTCGATCAGCTCTACGCGGGCGATGGGCACGCCCAGCTGAATGGTTTTGATGACGGTCTGCACGGCGTCTTGCAGGCTGGCGAAGGTGCAGATGGCCGCCGTGACGGCTTCGGGCAGCGGATACAGGCGCAGCGTGATTTCGGTGATGACGCCCAGCGTGCCTTCGCTGCCGACGTAAAGGCGCGTGAGGTCGTAGCCCGCGCTGCTTTTTTTGGCGCGCGTGCCGGTGCGGATGACTTCGCCTTGCGGGGTGACAACTTGCAGGGCCAGCGCGTTGTCGCGCATGGTGCCGTAGCGCACGGCGTTGGTGCCGCTGGCGCGCGTGGCGCACATGCCGCCCAGCGAGGCATTGGCGCCCGGGTCAATGGGAAAGAACAGGCCCGCGTGGCGCACGTGCTCGTTGAGCTGCTCGCGCGTGACGCCCGGCTGCACCGTGACGGTGAGGTCTTCGGCATTGACGGCCAGGATGTGGTTCATGCGCGAGACGTCCAGGCTGACGCCGCCTTGCACGGCCAGCAGATGCCCTTCCACTGACGAGCCAGCGCCGTAGGCGATGACGGGCACGCGGTGCGCAGCGCACAGGCGCACGGCGTCTTGCACGTCCTGCGTGCTTTCGGCAAAAACCACGGCAGCCGGCGGCGGCACTTTGAAGATGGATTCATCACGGCCATGCTGCTCGCGCACGGCCATGCCTTGCGAAAACCGCACGCCAAAGCGCGCCTGGAGGGCGGATGCCAGATCGGGGGAGAGTTCAGTCACGTTTTTTCTCTGGAGCAAAGGCCGTGACTGTAAATCCGCCTCGGCCCCTCGTGGCGAGAGCGCGAGGGGCCAGGAAGGCTGAAGACCTGTTCATGAGCTGGCCGTGAGGGGGCGAAAACACCCACGCGAGTGCTCATGGGCCTTGCAAACGTCCCATCGGGCCACAAGCGGACGGCAAGGCCTGCTGCGGCTTGCGCCTTGCAGGCCATCCCGATCCGCCCCTCACGGCCGGTTCTCAGATGAAGGGAACGAAAGGCACGCCATCGCCCTTGAGCGTGTTGTAGATGTCCTGCGCAGCTTTGACGCCTGCGTCGGCCATCTTGCCAAGCGCTTCCGCGCCAGCGTCGCCCAGGTCTTTCAGGCCGTCAATGACGGCTTTGCCGCCTTCGGACAGCTCCTTGCCCCATGTGTCGATGATGCGCTGCGCGGCTGCGCCGCCTTCGGTGAGCAGGTGCTGGGCGGTTTTCTGGGCTTCCTTGATGCCGCTGTCCACCAAGGTGGTGACGGCGTCCACCGCCTGCTCGGCGGCTTCTCCCACGCCCTTGGCAATTTCTTGCAGGCCGTCGAGCGCGGCCTGGCGCACTTTGTCGAGGGCTTCGCCGGGGTTGTTGACGATGTACTGGAGCATTTCCACGCCCGCTTTGCCCGCGTCGCGCAGCTTGTGGGCGATGTCCACGGCGGCGTCCACAGCCTGTTTGCCTTGCGCAATGACCGTATCCCAGGCCTTTTGCGCCAGCTCGCCGCCTTTGGCAATGAGGTCGGACAGGCCCTGCTTGGCAATGCGTGCGGCTTCGCCGGGGTGCGTGGCAATCCAGGCCAGCGTTTCCAGCCCTTTTTCACCGGCCTTGATGGCGTTGTCGATCACGCCGTCAATGGCTTTCTTGGCGTTTTCCAGCGCCTGCAATCCGGCTTCGCCAGCGGCTTGCAGCGCGTTTTGAGCCGCATCAAGCGCATTCATCACGCCTTGGACGATCTTCTTGCCCGCTTCGGTGCCCAGACGGAGGGCTTCGCTGGCCATGTCAGACAGCGCCTGAGCGGCTTTCTGCGCGGCTTCGCCCGGGTGGGATGCAATCCAGCCCAGGGTTTGCAGGCCCTTTTCGCCGAGTTTCCGGAGATCGCCCACGATTTGGTCGAACTGCTCCTTGGCGGCGGTTGCGAGTTCGCCCGCGCCCTTGGCGAGTTCGCCCAGCTTGCCGATCGCGCCATTGACGATTTGCTCGGCTGCGGCGCCAAATTTTTCAGGGTGGCGGATCATGTCGGCCAGCGCATGCATGCCTTCGGCGGTCATCTTCATGCCCGCGCCCACGCCTTGAGCGGCCAGGGTGCTGGCGACTTCCGTGCCCTTGATGGCAGCGCTGCCCGCCATGCGGGAGACAGCGCCGACAAGCTCGGTTGCGCCTTCGGGGCCGTAAATGCTGGCCAGCTCCAGCGCGCCCGTCGGCCCCTGGGCGGCAGCCAGAACGACGTTGCTTGCCTTGAGCCAGTCGGGGGCCTGATAGGCATTGCCTTGCTCCTTGGCCTGCTCCAGCTGGCTGGTCACAACCACATCCATGGCCACTTCGGCCACGGCCAGCGTCACGTCCACAGCGATGGGAACACCAAATTCAGCGATGAATGGCTCGGCTACGCTCAGCGCTGCGTCCACGCCGTTGAGCTTGGCGGCTTGCAGGGCCATGTAGCGGATGTCGGCAGGCACATTGGGGTCAGCGGCAATTTCGGCCATCTTTGCCGCGTCTATGCCAGCGGGTATGGCGCCTGCCATCGGCACGGCCTTGGCAAGGCCCTTGAGCAGCTTAGAGGCCACTTCGCTCGTCAGCTTCACGCCGAACTTGTCCATCATGTTGGCGAAGGCGCGCAGGGCCTGTCCGGCCACTTTGCTGTCGCCAATGACTGCCAGCGTTTCCTTGAGCGCCTTGCCATCAACCGAGTCGGCCATTTGCAAGGCAAAGCGCACGGCTTTGTCATCAGCATCAGCCAGCATGCCGGCCAGCTTGGTGGCGGTGTCGCCGTCCAGGCTCTTGAAAATGCCCGCCAGCGCTTCAGAGGCAGGCTTGCCGTTGATGGTGTCGGCCAGCAACGAATCAGCCATGCCGGGTTTGAGGCCGCCCACGGCGTCCAGCAAGCCTTTGCGCGCGGCCTTGTCTTCCACGCCTTCCACGGCGGACAGCAGCGCATCCACGGAAGCCGACTCTTTCAGGTTAGGCAATGTTTTGCCCAAGGCTTCCTGCAATGACTTGTCGCCTTCGCTGTAGAGCTTGGACAGGCGGCTGGCCTGCTCGGGCGTGAGGTTTTCGGCCACGGCAGGGTCAAGCTTGCTGACCAGCCCTTCGGGCAGCTGCTTGACGGCGGGCAGATTCTTGATTTCGTTGGTGATCTTGCTGGCATTGGCCGCTTCGATACCGCCTTCGGTGAGGAATTTTTTGAGTTCCTGCAGGTCGCCTGCAATCTGCGGCACTTCCGCCGTCAGTCCCAAAGCGGCTTCAGCCTTGTCTTTGAGCGAGGCATTGGGGTCGAGCAGCGTCAGCGCATGCCCCACGCTCTTCAGCGTGGAGTCGGCATAGCGCAAGTGGCCTGCCAGCTGCGGGAAGGCGTCGCCCACGGAGGTCTTGATGGCATTGGCCAGATCCAGTGTGGCCTTGGCCTTGTCGAGCGCGCTGGCGTCAGGCTTGGCCCAGGTCGTGATGGCGTCCACCAGCGCCTTGCCAGACGGCAGCGCGCTGAGATAAGGCTTGAGCGCGTCGCCCAGTTTTTCAGGCGCGAGCTTGCCCAGACCGTCAGCCAGGTCCAGCCCCGCCTTGATCTTGTCCGCCGCCGATTTCTCAGGGTTGCTCAGGACGTTGTAGGCATCCACGGCTTTTTGCGCACCGGGCAGCTTGTCAAGGAAAGGTTTGAGCGCATCGCCTACCTTGCCGGGCAGGGCCTTGCCCAGATCCTGGCCCAGCTTCATAACGGCGGAAGCCTTTTCGGCATCCGTGGCTGCCGGGTCGCTGAGTTTGTTCAGCGATTTGGTGACGCTTTCAACCGATGGGAAGTCCTTCAGATACTTCTTGACCACTTCGCCCGCCTTGCCGGGCACCAGCTTCATTTCATTCAGGCGGTTGGCCAGGCCAATGGCGGCATCGGCACGCTGCGCGGCTGAAGACTTGGGGTCAGCCAGCGTGCGCATATTTTCGCGCGCCTTGGTGTCTTGGCGCACCTTCTGCACGGTGGGGTCGTTTTCAACGCGCAGCTCCTTGCTCAGCGAGTCCACGCTTTGATCCGGCAGATAGCGGCTGAGCGTGGTCATGGCCTGCACTTTCTCTTCGGCATTGCCGTCGCGCAGTTGCCGGGACGCATCGGCGGCTTCCTGCTGTTCCTGCTGGCTGCGGCTGCCCATCTCGTCAGGAAAGCGCTCTTTCATGCCCTCCGGCGTGGTTGGATCGCTTGTGGGTTCTTTCTGCGGTTTCTGCCCGGCGGCCGCAGGCCCGGAAGCGTTTCCGGCCTCGGCTGGCGCGGCCTGCTTGAGTAGCGCGGCGCTGGCCGGGTTGTCCTGATGGCGCTGCGAGACAACTTGCATGGCCTGCGCGTAATCCGCCTGCGTGGGCTGCTGGCCTTGCGGCAGGCTGGCTTGCACGTGGGCCTTCACTTCGTCGGCCACGGCGGTTTTCAGATCGGCCTGCGTGACTTCCACGTTCCTTTGCAGATGCGGCAGCGCAGCGCTGCGGCCATGCGTGGCGGCGCTCACGTCCTGTAGCGTCTGGTTGGCTTGGCTGGCCGTTTGCACGGCGCGATCGGTCGCCAGCGCCTTTTGCTGGATGGGGGTCAGCGCGGCTTTGGTTTCAGCCTTCTGGCCGAGGGCCATTTCAGAGAGGGAATTGGCTCCCTGTCCGGCCTTGTCCTGCGATTGCTGTCCGGCCGACTGCGCATCAGACTGCTGACCGCCCCCTTGCTGGGGCGTGGCCACCGCCTTTTTCTCCACTTCAGGCTTGGGCGGCGGGGGAGGAGGAGGCGGCGGCGGAGGAGGAGGCGGGGGAGGCGGAAGGTGAGGACGGATATAAGTCATTTCTTCAATCCCTGTCTAAATAACGAAACTTTGTTTGCCGCATGGCGGGCAGCGCATGCCGCAAACGCGAACGGGGCACTATATGAAGCACTTGCGCCAAAGGCATTACGAAATGTTCTGCTTGAAAATGAAAGCAGAAATTTTTCAGAAAACGTAATCGCCTTGCCTGCAAAACCGTCTTGAAGGCCGCCCAAAGCTGCTGCGCGTGCATGACGGCGGGGCGTGCCAGACCATCATTTCGTTACCGCTTTGTGCGTTGCATGCCACACGCGCTGGCGCGTGATGAATGTTCAATCCCATGAAAAAAACCGCCCGGCCTGATGGCGCGGGCGGCCTGTTTCAATGGGCTGTTCAAGATGATTCGCCGTGAGCAGACTCCGGCGCGGCTGAGGGCCGGAGCTGCGCCTTCAGGCCGGCCCTGCCTGCTTGGCGACACTCAAAAAAAGGAGCTGATTCAAGGCAATCAAAACGGCGCTTCGCGCAATGTGCACTAGGACATGGCGCTATGAAGAAAAGAGCGAAATGTGTACCCATCCCGGAGATGGCCCGCCTGCCGCTTGAACTCGCTCCGGCCGGATTCGTTCTTTTCGCGCCCACGGCCAGATCATGAGCAGGTTCCGAGCGCCGGTCAGGCGATGGAAGCCTGATAGATGGATTCGATGGCCTTGTCCAGCGCGGCGTTGAATTCGGCATCGCTTTGCTGGGCCGTCAGTCCTTCGGTCAGAGCGCGGCTGAAGCTGGCGATGACGCCGGGGTTTTGCGCCAGCAGCGCGTTGGATTCATCGCGGCTGTAGCCGCCCGAGAGGGCCACCACGCGCAGCACGCGCGGGTGTTTCACCAGATCGCCATAAGCGCCCGCCACGCTGGGCAGCGTGAGCTTGAGCATCACTTTCTGATCGCCGGGCAGTGCGTCCAGCCGCTCAATGAAGCCGGCCTTGAGCAGGCTTTCGGCCTGCGGCTTGTCGGCGGCCTTGATGCTCACTTCCGGCTCCAGAATGGGCACGAGGCCCGCTTTGAGAATTTGCTGGCCCACGGCAAATTGCTGATCCAGCGCGGCGGCAATACCCCGGGCATTGGCCGCGTGGATGACCGAGCGCATCTTGGTGCCGAAGATGTTTTTGCCAGCGGCGCGCGCCAGCAGGCTGTCCAGCTGGGGCATGGGCTTCATCAGCTGCACGCCGTCGGCCTCATCGGCCAGGCCCTTGTCCACTTTCAGGAAAGGAACGACCCGCTTGCGCTGCCACAGGTAATCGGCGGCGGGCAGGCCGTCGAATTCGCGGTCCATCGTCATCTCGAACAAGATGGCGCCCAGCACGCGGCGGCCATCGAAGGCGGGGCTTTGCACGATGCGCGCGCGCATGGCGTGCACCAGGTCGAACATTTGCGCTTCGCTCTGCCAGGCCGATTCGTCAAGGCCGTAGAGCTTGAGCGCCTTGGGCGTGCTGCCGCCGCTTTGGTCAAGCGCGGCGACGAAGCCTTTGCCGCTGGCGATCTGGTCCATCTGTTGCTGGTTCATGGCTGTGTCTTTCGGGAAGATTGAAAAAAGCGCCGCTGCGGGCGGGCAGGCGGCGCGGGGAGAAACGGGCCGGATTATCGGCGGCGCGCAGGGCCAGCGGCCGCCCGCGCAGGCAGGCAGGTTTCATCAAAAAAAAAGAGCGAATTTGGTAGGCATGAAAATGCCATTTGCGCCCATTCGACTAGGACATCTCGCTATGAATAGAAGAGCGAAATTGGCCTCTCTTGCGCCGCCTGGCGCCTCTATCCCACGCGGCTGATCTTGAGCATGTTGGTGCCGCCTGGCGCGCCCATCGGCTCGCCGCAGGTGATGGCGTAGATGTCGCCCTGGCTCATCACGCCGTGGCGCAGCAGGCAGCTCTCGGCTTGGCGCAGGGCTTCGTCGCGGTCGGCGCTGGTGTCCATCAGCATGGGGATGACGTTGCGGTACAGCGCCATCTTGCGTTGCGTGGTCACGCGCGGCGTGAGCGCGTAGATGGGAATGCCAATGCGGCGGCGGCTCATCCACAGCGCGGTGGAGCCGGAATCGGTCAGCGCCACGATGGCCTTGGCGCCCACCAGCGCCGCCGCGTGCAGCGCGCTGGCGGCAATGGCCTGGTCGATGCGCGGCAGGTGGCTGTGGCTGCCGTCGTACTCGTGGTCAGAGGCTGCCATGTGCTTTTCCGCTTCTTCGCACACGCTGGCCATGGCCTGCACCGTCTCCAGCGGGTAGCGGCCTGCGGCGGTTTCGGCGCTCAGCATCACGGCGTCAGTGCCGTCGAGCACGGCGTTGGCCACGTCGCTCACCTCGGCGCGGGTGGGTACGGGGTTGTTGATCATGCTTTCCATCATCTGCGTGGCGGTGATGATGAGGCGGTCATGCTCGCGCGCCAGGCGGATCATGCGTTTTTGCAGCGCGGGCACGGCCGCATGCCCCACTTCCACGGCCAGATCGCCGCGCGCCACCATGATGCCGTCGCTGGCCAGCAAAATCTCTTTCAGGTTGGCGATGGCCTCGGCGCGCTCGATTTTTGCAATCAGCCCCGGCCTGTGGCGCTGGCCTGCGGCGGCCACGTTGCACAGCTGGCGGGCCATTTCCATGTCCGTGCCGCTTTTGGGAAAGCTCACGGCCACGTAATCGGCTTCAAGGCCAATGGCCGTCTTGATGTCTTCCATGTCCTTGGCCGTCAGCGCCGCCGCCGTCAGCCCGCCGCCTTGCTTGTTGATGCCCTTGTTGTCTGACAGCTCGCCGCCCACGCGCACCACCGTGTGCACCGCATCGCCCGCCACGCGCTGCACATCCAGCACGATCAGGCCGTCATTGAGCAGCAGCACGTCACCCGCCTTCACGTCGCCGGGCAGCTCCTTGTAGTCCAGCCCCACGGCGTGTTCGTCGCCCGGCTCCTGGCGCGCGGCATCCAGAATGAAAGGCGCGCCTTCCCTGAGCTGCACCTTGCCCTGCGCGAATTTGCCGACGCGAATTTTCGGGCCTTGCAAATCAGCCATGATGGCCACCTCGCGCCCCACGCGCCGCGAAGCTTCGCGCACCCGCTGCGCGCGGGCAATGTGATCCTGCGCATTGCCGTGGCTGAAATTGAGCCGCACCACATCCAGGCCCGCGCGGATCATGCTCTCAATCACCTGCGCATCGCTGGAAGCGGGGCCAAGCGTGGCCACGATCTTGGTGGCTTGATCCACGATGGGATTTCCGGTCAGGACTGAAGCGGCAGCAGACGAGACGGGCATGGCGGCAAGGAAAAAGTGGCAATTCTGGCACGCGCCGCCTGCGGCGCACCGTCCGCCTGCCTTCATGAATCGCCCCGCTGCGCTGCCTCGCTTTCTGCTTCCTGCCAGACTCTGAACAGCCTCTAACGGTGGGGCCAGGCGTAGCTCAACGCCAGCATTTGCGCCAGCGCGGCGGCCGTCAGCACGCCCAGCCACAGCACCCAGCCTTGCGCGAGGCCGCGCTCCAGCAGGCAGGCGGCCAAGGCCAGCAGCAAGCCAGCGATGCCTGCGGCGCGCAGCCAGGGCTGCCAGCGGGCAAAGGGGCGCTGCGGGCCGAGCACGTCATGAAAGTGGCGCTCCATGCCCAGGCTCAAAGCCACAAAACCAGCAAAAGCGCAGACAAAGGCAGTCAGCAAAAGCAGGGCGTTCATGGCGTGGCGGGGCTTTCCGGGGCGATGGCGGGCAGTGCAGCGGCGGACGCGGGCGGCTCTGGCGCTGCCTTGGGCGTTTCTGAAGCGGGCTTGCTGGCGGTTTTGCGCGCAGAGGCCTTGGCCGAAGCAGCGGCCGCTGCGGCTTCGCGCTGCCGCAGCCAGCGCACGGCGGCCCACAGCCCCAGGCCCAGCAGCAGGCAAACCGCGTCAAACCCGGCCACGCGCCACAAACCGGCGGGAATGCTTTGCCCCCAGTGCGCCCCGCCCGTGGCGGCATTCAGCAGCGGCATCAGCGCCAGCAGCGCGCCCGCCACGGCCAGCAGCGCCTGCCACAGCCGCTGCGAAGGCCGCGCCAGCCCCAGCGCCAGGCACAGGCCCCACGCGGCAAAAAACAGGCTGATTTCCGCATCGGCGCGATCCGGCAGATCGACAGGCAGCAGCCGGTTGGCCCAAAAGTAGGCAGGCAAAGCCACCAGCAGGCCGCCTATGGCGCCCAGGTTCAGCCCATCCACCACGCGCAGCAACAAGCTGCCTTTTTCGCCGCGCTTGAGGGCTTTCAGATGCTGCGGGCGCTCCTTCACGGCCCACAGCAGCAAGCCCGTGGCCACCATCGCGCAGCCCATCAGGCCGCTCAGGAAAAACAGCCAGCGCAGCGGCGCATCGGCAAAACGGGCCGTGTGCAGGCCCTCCATCACGTTGTAGGTGTGCACGGCAGCGCCCGGCTCTTCGCCCGCTGCGCCCAGCAGCTTGCCGCTGGCGCCTTCAAAGCGCAAAGAAGGCGGGCGCAGGCTCATTTCGCTGCCGTCGCTCTGGCGGGCAATGGTGATGACGGCGGCCGCATCGCCCGGGTTTTCCACCACCACGCGCCCGGCCAGGCCGCCCCAGCGCCGCTGCGCCTGCTCCACCAGCGCGGCCACGTCTGCCAGCGGCGCTTTTTCGCCGCTGGGCTGGGCATTGCCCGGGCGGCCGCCAAAAGCTTCGGCCTGATAGGCGGGCAGCCCCGCCTCGCCATAAGCAGCCTTGGGCGCCCAGGGCATGTACATGAACATCAAAGTGCACAAGCCCGTGTAAGTCATCATCAAGTGATACGGCAGCGCCAGCACGGCCGTGGCGTTGTGCGCATCCAGCCAGCTGCGCTGGCCCTTTTTGGGGCGGAAGGTGAAAAAGTCCGCAAAGATGCGCTTGTGCGTGACGATGCCGCTGATGATGGCCACCAGCATGAACATGGCGCAAAAGCCCACCACCCAGCGCGCCGTCAGCGGCGAGAGATAGTGCAAATCAAAGTGCAGGCGATAGAGAAAGTCGCCCCCGCGCGTGTCCCGCGCGCTGGCATGCGGCTGGCCGCTGGCATCCAGCGTGGCCTCGCCAAAGCGCACGGCGCGCCCGCCCTTGGGATCGGCATTGGGCTTGAGCCACATCAGCGTGGACACCGGATCGCGCGCACTGGGCAAGGCAATGAACCAGCGCGGGCTGCCCGCCGCGTTGGCCTGCATCCACTCAATGGCCTGCCGCGCGCGCTCGGCCTGCTGCTGCGGCGTGGCCGGCTGCGCGCTCGCTTGCAGGGCCGCCGCGTGCATTTCAGGCTTCATCCAAAACGTGATTTCCGGCCGCCAGTAAGCCGCCGTGCCCGCCGCAAACACCAAAAACAGCACCCAGCCCACCAGCAGCCCGCTCCAGGTGTGCAGCCAGGCCATGGATTGACGAAAGCCGTTTTTCATGCCCCGCCTCCTGTCGAAAGCGGCGCCATCCAGCCCAGCCAGCGCAACGCCGCCGGCAGCGCCGCCACGGCCAAGGCCAGCGCCAGCCCGCCCCACGCGCGCGCAGCCGTCGAAGCGGCAAAAGCCCACAGCGCCGCCCCCGCATACACGGCAAACGAAGCCAGCATGCCCCAGGTCACCGCCTCGGAACGGGCCAGCGGCAGCAGCAGCGCCAGCGCCACGCTGCACAAAGCAGCCAGCGCATAGCCGCCCACAATGGCCGCCAGCGCACGCGAAACAATGCCCAGCCGCTCAGACCAGGGCGCGGGGATGGAAAGCATGAAACACCCAGAAAATGAGAAACGTTCAAAAAACGTTTGATTGGGCCACGAAACGGGATGAAATGCCGCGTGGCGCCCAAAAACCAGCTCACAGTCTGGCCGGAGGAGCGAAAAGACAGATCGGGATGGGCCGCAAGGCACAGAAGGGCCTTGTGATTCATCGGGGGTTTGCAAAACCGCAGACCGCCCGGGGGCGCGCTTTCCACACCTACGCTATGAACAGGTTCTGAAAACGCGCCATGGCGCTCCATGACGCGCCCATGAGGGGCGGCGAGAGGAAGCTGAGCAAGACACGGACGTAGGCACACCAGGTTTTTCGCTCCTTCATCAATAGCAATATGTCCTAGTAGATACTGCGCGAAGCGGTATTTTTGGCACCCAAAATTCGCTACTGTTTTTGCGCTGCCAGGCAGATAAAGCTGCGCGAACGCGCCTGAAAGGACGCGCCTACCAGCTGCCGCTGGCGCCGCCGCCGCCAAAGCTGCCGCCGCCGCCCGAGCTGAAGCCGCCGCCACTGAAGCCGCCGCCCCCGCCGCCAAAGCCGCCGCCGCTCCATCCGCCGCCTGAGCTGCTGCCGCCACCGCCCTTGCCGCCGCCCGACAGGGCGATCAGCCAGACGAAGAAGGCGACGATGAGCGCTGCCACCACGCTGAAGGTCAGAAAGAAGGTGATGGCGCCGCCTGCCAGCCCCGCCGTGAAGGCCCCTTTCTTGCGCCCGAACAGGCTGCGCAGCACGCCAAGGCAGGCGATGACGAAAAACAGGATGAAGAAGATGAGTTCCGGCCCCGTTGCGCTCCGGTTTGCGTCGGCCTGGGCGGGCAGCGGCAGGTCTTCGCCACGGATGCGGGCGGCCACGGCGTCGATGGCGGCCTGAAGGCCTCCGGCGTAGTCGCCCTGGCGGAAGTGCGGGGCCATCTGCTGGTCGATGATGCGTTTGGCGATGATGTCGGGCAGCGCGCCTTCAAGCGTGCGGGCCACTTCAATGCGCATCTTGCGCTCGCGCAGGGCCACGATGATGAGGGCGCCGTCGCCCACGTCCTTGCGCCCCAGCTTCCAGGCGCTGGCCACGCGGTTGGCGTAGGCGGCAATGTCTTCAGGCGCGGTGGTGGGCACCATGAGCACGGCCACTTGCGCGCCCCTTTCCTGCTCCAGCGCGGCCAGGCTGGCTTCGAGTGCGCTGGCTTGTTCGGCGGTGAGCGTGCCCGTCTGGTCGATCACGCGGGCGGTGAGCGCGGGTATGGCCTGCGGGGCCTGCGCACTGGCCGCCAGCGCCAGGGCCAGCCACAAGGCCAGCGCCAGCAACAAGCTCAGCCAGCGCGGCGGGCGGAAGGCGAAGGGGGCGGCAAGGGCATTCATGGCGGTCAAGCGTGGAGCAAAAGAAAGCAGATGCGGAAGATGCCAGAAAGCGGCGGCAGGCCGCTTTCAGGCTTGCGGCCGGGCCGTGCGCAGCTCCTTCTCCGGCTTTCAGCCGCCCGGAGCCTCACGGCGCGGGGCGGGACAGGCGGTCCAGCCAGGCGGCGAGGTCGGCAATGGCGGCGTCGGCGGCTTCGCGCATGGCTTTGGCGCCGCCGGCGGCGTCGGGCGTGGGGGCGGGGCGCTGGACGGTGAAGGTGCGCTGGCCCAGCAGGCGCTGGCTGGCGCGCGGGGCGATGAGGGTGGCGCGAATCTGGATGCGGGCGTGGCTGCGGTTTTCGGCTTCAAAGACCTGGCTGAAGTCGTCCAGGTGTACGCGCAGCTCGGCAGCGGCCAGCCCTTCGCCCGCGCCGACGACGGGGCGGCTGGCGGCCAAGGTTTCGCGCAGGCGCTGGGTGAGCAGCTCGGGCGGACTCATGCTCCAGCGCGCGCGCGCGTAGGGGCGGGGCTGATCGGCTTCGTTTTTGTAGGCCAGGCGGTAGAGCATGGCGGGGCTGTCCAGCGCGGCGGGCGCGGTCACGGCAGGCAGGGCCAGGGGCGGCTGGCTGGCCGCGCCGCTGGCCGCTGCGGCAGCGGGCAGGCCAAGGTCGTAGCTGGCAGGGCGCGCGGGCTTGTCTGGCAAAGGGGTGCTGCATGCGGCAAGCAAGGCGGCGGCCAGGGCAAGAACCCAGGCCCAGGCTGGCGCGAAGGCGCGTGAGGGGGCGGCGGTCTGGTTCATGGCGGTTTCAGCAGGAAATCAGGGCGGTGGGGCGAATCAAAAAACAGAGCAAATCAAGAGGGTGCCAAAACGGGTTCTGCGCACTTTCCACTAGGACGTATAGCTATGTTTTCAGGAGCGAAATTGAGGCTTGTCTGCATGCCGGATGGCTCATGGCCCGTGCGCTTTCAGGGTGCGGGAATGACGACGGGCGTTTCAGCCGGGGCGCCGCCAGTGGCAAAGCCTGGTTCGCCGGGGCCGGGGGGGATGGGGCCATAGCCAAAGAGCAGCGATTGCGGGTTTTCGGTGAAGGTGGCGGCGGCGCGGTCCACGCGGCGCAGGGCGCTGCTGGCATGATGGGTGGCTTGCTGGATGCCGGGCAGGGTGTCGGCGGCCAGGATGCCGGCGCTTTCGTTCAGGCTCTGAAGCACGCCGCCGTTGGCGGTGAAGCTTTGCATGCCGTTTTTGACGCTGGCGGCGGCGGCCTGCAAATCGCCCGTGGCGCGGCGGGCCTGCGCGGCCACGTCTTCAAAGCCCTTGAGGGTGGCGGTGGCCTGCCTGACGAGGACGGGAATGCTGCTGTGGCTGGGGCCGAACTGGGCGGTGATGGTGCGGTTGGTGTCGTCAGCAAGTTTGGCAATGCTGCGGGCGGCGCCCGCCATGTCGCGGCTGGCTTCGCCAAGGTCGCGGATGGCCTGCGCGATGGCTTTGCGGTTGTCTTCTTCCAGCAGGGCGTTGATGCGCGAGGTGGCTTCGCTGGCCTGGCTCATGAGCACACGGGCGTGGTCAGTGAATTCGCCCAGCAGGCCGCTGCGCAAAGGGATGCGGGGCAGCTGGCCGCGTTCGGCCTCGATGGCCTCGGTGCTGCGGCCATCGTTGTCAAGCTGCACGTAAGACAGGCCGGTGATGCCCTGGTAATCGAGCCGCGCGTAGGTGGAGCGGGTGATGGGCGCGCCTTTGTCCACTTCAATGCGCACGAGCACGTTGCCCAGCTTTTCGCGGTCAAAGCTGATGCGGGTGACTTTGCCGACGGTGACGCCGCGAAAGCGCACGGGGGCTTGCTCTTGCAGGCCGCTGATGGGTTCGTGTGTGCTCATTTCGTAGGCGTCGCGCACGGTGCGGTCGCTGGTGAGCCAGGCGGCCAGGCCGATGAGCATGGCGCTGACGATGAGCACGAACAGGCCGGCAGCCAGGGCGTGTGATTTGTTTTCCATTCAGGCTCCTGAAGATGGGGCGGCAGGGTGCGCCAGGCGGGCGGCCAGATGCGCCAGCTGCGGCAAGTCGGAGATGGCGCGCAGGCCCCGCTCGCCCAGGAAGAAGTGGCGGATGAAGGGGTGGTCAAACGCCAGCACTTCGGCCACGGGCGCGGCGATGATGACGCGCTGCTCGGCCAGCACGGCCACGCGGCTGGAGAGGGCAAAAAGCGTGTCCAGATCGTGCGTGACCATGACGACGGTCAGGCCCAGCTCCTGGTGCAGCGATTGCAGCAGCGCGCAAAAGGCATCGGAGCTGTCGGGGTCCAGCCCGGCCGTGGGTTCGTCCAGCATGAGCAGGGGCGGATCCATGATGAGCGCGCGCGCCAGCGCCACGCGCTTGATCATGCCGCCCGACAGCTCGGCGGGCATCTTGTGCGCGTCGCCCGGCTTCAGGCCCACCATTTGCAGCTTGAGCAAGGCGGCGCGGCGCACCAGTTCATCAGGCAGGGTGCGCAACTCGCGCAAAGGGAAAGCAATGTTGTCCAGCACGCTGAAGGCGGAAAACAGCGCGCCTTGCTGAAAGAGCATGCCCACGCGCGCCGCCGCGCCCGGCCGGCCCAGCTCGGCGGCGGGCCGCCCCAGCACGCACACGCTGCCAGCCGCTGGCGTGTTCAGCCCCAGCATCTGGCGCAGCAGCACGGTTTTGCCGGTGCCGGAGCCGCCCACGAGCGTGAGCACTTCGCCCCGGCGCACGGTGAGATGGAGGTCTTTGTGAATGACCACGCGCCCGCCCTCGGGCAGCGCGAAGGCGCTGGTCAGGCCCCGGATTTCAATGACAGGCTCGCCCGGCGCGGGCAGCAAAGAAGCGTCGCTGCGCCCGCTCATATGCCCACGCTCTTGAACAGCACGGCAAACAGCGCGTCAATGAGAATGACCGCCGTGATGGCCGCCACCACCGAGGCTGTGGTGCCGCGCCCCAGGCTCTCGGTATTGGGCTTGACTTGCAGGCCGTAGTGGCAGCCGATGAGCGCAATGGCCACGCCAAACACCACCGACTTGCCCACGGCCAGCGCCAGATTGCTCACGCGCACGGCTTGCGGCAGCGTGTGCATGAAAAAGCTGGGCGTGATACCCAGCGTGATGTCAGCCGCCAGCATGCCGCCCAGCAGCGCCATCAGCGAAGTCCACACCACCAGCAGCGGCATGGCCACGGCCAGCGCCAGCGCGCGCGGCAGCACCAGCCTGAAGCCTTGGGCGATGCCCAGCACGCGCATGGCGTCCAGCTCTTCGGTCACGCGCATCACGCCAATTTGCGCCGTGATGGCCGAGCCGGAACGCCCCGCAATCAGCACCGCCGCCAGCAGCGGCCCCAGCTCGCGAATCAGCGCCAGGCCCAAAATGTCCACGATGAAGGCATCCGCGCCAAACTGCCGCAACACCTGGCTCATCAGATAGGCCAGCACCACGCCAATCAAAAAGCCCACCAGCGCCGTAATAGGCAGCGCCTGCGCGCCAATGTGGTAGAGGCTGCCCGAAAAATCACGCCACGGCCCGGCCTGCGGCGCGCGCGCCAGGCGCAGCGCGTCCAGAAAAAGCTGGCCCATGATCTGCACGAAGCCGCGCACCTGCGCCAGCGCGCCTTCCACGCCCTGGCCCAGGCTATCAAAACGCTGCGCGAAGCTGGCATGCCCGCCAGCGGCGGGCGGCAGGGCGGGCTGGCTTGCCACACGCTCCAGCAGTGCGCGCTGCGCCTGGCTGGCGTGCAGCTCAGCGGGCCACTGGCGGCCCCAGCCGTCCCACAACACCAGCGCGCCCAGGTGGTCAAACCCGGCCAGGCCACGCAAATCCCATTCGCCAGCACGGCCCGCAGCTTGTGCCAGCGTTTTCCGCAGGCGCGGCAGCACGCCTTTTTGCGCCAGCGCCGCTGCCGTCCACACGCCTTGCGGCTGGACGCAGCCATGGGCAGCAGGCAAGACGGCCAGGCGGGGAGTGGAGTCAGTCATGCGGGCGTTGGGGATTGCAAGAAAAGCAAGTAAAGGAAAAAGAGGGCAAATGCGGGGATTTCAGACCGTTTTGATGCGTAACACCCATTAGACTGCCCGCCAGCCATTTGATTCAACATTATCTTTTATTCCCAAGGAGAAGACATGGCCCTGAGCTTTGGCAAACGCGAGAACGAATCCCAACCCACTCCCGTGCGTCCGCTAGGCGCTGCGCCCGCTGCGTCGCCCGTGCAGCCGCTGGGCGCGCATGCCGCCAGCCAGGCCGCGCAGGCGGCCGCTGACAACGGCGCGCGCCTGACGGTAGGTGCCAACATCAAGCTCAAGGGCGTTGAAATCACCGATTGCGACACGCTGGCCGTGGAAGGCACAGTAGAAGCCACCATCAACGCCCGCGTCATCCAGATTGCCGACAAAGGCGCCTTCAAAGGCACTGCCGAAATCGACACGGCTGAAATTCGCGGCCTGTTCGAAGGCACGCTCACCGTGCGCCAAAAGCTCATCATCTACCCCACCGGCAAAGTCACCGGCAAGGTGCGCTACGGCAAGATCGTGATTGAGGAAGGCGGTCAGCTCTCCGGCGAAATCACGGCTGACGCGCAGGCTGGCAAATCCTGACCGCAAACGTGCCGCAGGCATTTTCCATGCGTGCCCTGCGCGCCTTCCATCGGGCTGCTTCGGCAGCCTTTTTCATGGCCTGCGCCCTGCTGGCCGCAGGCTGCGTCAGCAACGCCCCCACGCCGCACGGCAGCGTGCAGGGCGCCGAATTTGGCGGGCAGGAGCTGCTGCAAAGTGAAGGCAACCGCCTGGCGGGAACCGCCATGCAGGCCAATCTGCAAAGCCTGCTGTTGCTGGCCGACAAGCTCTACCGCCGCAATCCCGTGCAGTGGCGCAAAACCGCCGCCTCGCGCGAGGCCGCCCTGCTGGCCATCCGCCAGGCCGTCATGCAGGAAGCTGACGAGGCAGCCGGGCAGGAGCCGCCCGAGCAGGAATCTGCCTCTGCCATCGCCTGGCCCGCGCTGCAAGGGCGGCGCGACGTGGCCGCGCTGGCGCTGGCGCTCTCGCCTGATTTCACGGGCGACCGTGTGGCAGCCTTCGTCATCGCTTGCGCCGACACCCTCATCACCGCCCACGGCGGCCAGCGCCAGTTCCATTACCTGAGCGGCCCCGACCCCCAGCACATCTACAACGCCGCCCGCAACATGGAAATTGCGCTGTGGATTCTCAACACCCGCCGCGACAGCGCAGGCCGCCCCTTGCTGCTGGCCAACGAAACCGGCCCCGCCGGGCGAAACCTCAGCTTCGAGCGCGAGTTCGGCAAGATCATTGGCCGCCTGGATCTGGTGGCCGCGCACCTGACCGAGCGCCACCGCCGCGCCGCCATTTCCTTTCTCCAGGGCATGGCTGCCGCCCCGCTGCTGACTTTCCTGCCCGTGCGTTAGCCACGCGCCGCTTTTCACTCTCAAAGCCGCAGCAACAAGGCAAGGTAATCAAGTATTAACAAATAGCACAAACCCTGAATATCTTCTTAAATGGTGGAACCGCCGAGCCAAACGGCAAACCATTGCCGTTCCAATCGGGCAGATCACATGCCGTGGCGGTCAATACCGAATTTGCCGCCAAAGGCGCATAGCGAATAGGGTCCTGGATAAAGCCAATAAAATCGGCGCGCCCTGTGATTTTGAAGCGGCGTTTTTAGGCGGCGTTCGATTAAATGGCCGCCATTTTCAAAGGAAAACAAATGTTTATCGTATCATTGGAATATATTAAAGGATTGCCGGAAGTCGAAGCCTGTTTGCCCGAGCACATTGCGTATCTCGAACGGTATTACAAAGAGGGCATCTTTTTGATGTCGGGGCGCAAAAAGCCGCGCACGGGCGGCATTATCCTGGTGAAGGCGGATCATCGGGAACAGGTGGAAAGGCTGATTCGGGAAGATCCATTTCACCGCGAAGGCGTGGCGGAATACCAAATAATTGAATTTATTCCCACGAAAACCGCCGAAGATTTAAGTCAATATCGGGAAACAGCCTGAAAACCGCGCCCAATAAAAAAGCTGCCAGCCCGCGAAGGACTGGCAGCTTTGAAGACTGGGCGCGGGGCAAGCGCCGAGGTGAGGCGCTTGACTCCCGGCAGGGCTGGCTCTTTACATGTCCATGCCCATGCCGCCCATGCCGCCCATGCCGCCGGGGGCGGCAGGGGTTTCTTCCTTCGGGGCCTCGGCCACCATGCATTCGGTGGTGAGCATCAGGCCGGCCACGGAAGCGGCGTTTTGCAAGGCGGTGCGGGTGACTTTGGTGGGGTCCAGAATGCCCAGCTCGATCAGGTCGCCATACTGGCCGTTGGCGGCGTTGTAGCCAAAGTTGCCTTTGCCTTCCAGCACCTTGTTCACGACCACGCTGGCTTCGTCACCGGCGTTGATGACGATTTCGCGCAGGGGCGCTTCAATGGCCTTGAGCACGAGCTTGATGCCGGCGTCCTGGTCGGGGTTGGCGCCTTTGATGTCGCCAGCGGCCTGACGGGCGCGCAGCAGGGCCACGCCGCCGCCAGCGACGATGCCTTCTTCCACGGCAGCGCGGGTGGCGTGCAGGGCGTCTTCCACGCGGGCTTTCTTTTCTTTCATTTCCACTTCGGTGGCAGCGCCTACCTTGATGACGGCCACGCCGCCAGCGAGCTTGGCCACGCGCTCTTGCAGTTTTTCGCGGTCGTAGTCGCTGGTGGCTTCTTCGATTTGCACGCGGATTTGCTTGACGCGTGCTTCAATGTCTTCGGCCTTGCCAGCGCCGTCGATGATGGTGGTGTTTTCCTTGCCCACTTCGATGGTTTTGGCCTGGCCCAGATCGGCCAGCGTCACTTTTTCAAGCGACAGGCCCACTTCTTCGGCAATGACTTTGCCGCCGGTGAGGATGGCGATGTCTTCCAGCATGGCCTTGCGGCGGTCGCCGAAGCCGGGGGCCTTGACGGCCACCACTTTCAGGATGCCGCGAATGGTGTTCACCACCAGCGTGGCCAGGGCTTCGCCTTCCACGTCTTCGGCAATGATGAGCAGCGGACGGCCGGCCTTGGCCACGGCTTCCAGCGTGGGCAGCAGGTCGCGGATGTTGCTGATCTTCTTGTCAAACAGCAGCACGTAGGGGTTTTCCAGCACGGCGGCTTGTTTGTCGGGGTTGTTGATGAAGTAGGGGCTGAGGTAGCCACGGTCGAACTGCATGCCTTCGACCACGTCCAGCTCGTTGTTCAGGCTCTTGCCGTCTTCCACGGTGATGACGCCTTCCTTGCCCACTTTGTCCATGGCGTCGGCAATGATCTGGCCGATGGATTCGTCCGAGTTGGCGGAAATGGTGCCGACCTGGGCGATTTCCTTGCTGGTGGTGGTGGCCTTGCTGGCTTTTTTCAGTTGCTCGACGAGTTCAGCCACGGCTTTGTCGATGCCGCGCTTCAGGTCCATCGGGTTCATGCCGGCGGCCACGTATTTCATGCCTTCGCGCACGATGGCCTGGGCCAGCACGGTGGCGGTGGTGGTGCCGTCGCCAGCGGTGTCGCTGGTTTTGGAGGCCACTTCCTTGACCATTTGCGCGCCCATGTTCTGGAGCTTGTCTTTCAGCTCGATTTCCTTGGCGACGGACACGCCGTCTTTGGTGATGGTGGGTGCGCCGAAGCTGCGTTCCAGCACCACGTTGCGGCCTTTGGGGCCCAGGGTTGCCTTCACGGCGTTGGCCAGGATGTTCACGCCTTCAACCATGCGGGCGCGGGCGTCAGAGCCGAAAACAACGTCTTTTGCTGCCATTTGTGTGTATCTCCGTAAAAAGCCGGGATCAGGCCCGGCAGAAATCAAAAATCAAAAGGGATCAGGCGGCGCGCCAATATGTTGCGATTTGCTGCAAGATGGATGCAGGATGAATGCAGATGGCGGCGCAGCCCAGGAAAAATCACTTCTCGACGACGGCGAACAGGTCGTCTTCCTTCATCACCAGCAGCTCGTCGCCGTCCACCTTGACGGTCTGGCCGCTGTATTTGCCAAACAGCACGCGGTCGCCCACTTTCACGCTCAGGGCCTTGGTTTCGCCCTTGTCGTTGGTCTTGCCGGGGCCGACGGCCAGCACTTCGCCTTGGTCAGGCTTTTCGGCGGCGTTGTCGGGGATGACGATGCCGGAGGCCGTTTTGGTTTCGTTTTCCAGGCGCTTGACGATCACGCGATCGGCGAGGGGACGCAGTTTCATGGACATTCCTTCAAAAGGTTGCTTGAAAAAAGAGGACTGGCAGGGGCCTTGCGGCGGGCCTGCCAGGCTGAATGCATGGCGGCGGGCTGGTTTGTTAGCACTCGCCGCCAACGAGTGCCAATGATAGGGGCGGGCTTCGGGCTTTCAAGGCCCCGCTGGCAAAGAAAGCACCATCGCCCGCTTCTTCCTGCCCGTCTGCCCGGTTCGCCCCGCCGCTGCGCGCCTTGCCGCCGCGCCGCCTTTCGCCTTGAAACGATTCGCCTGTCTGGCTAACCGCTGTTGCCGCTGCCAGGTGCGCTGCGGGCAGGCCCAGGCAAAAAAAGCCGCCGCAAGGGCGAAGCGTCTTGCGGCGGCTTTTTTCAGGCGGGCGCGGGCTGCGCCTGCGGCATCAGCGGAACACCATGCCGCCGTCGATGAGCACGGCCTGGCCGGTCATGTAGTCAGAGTCGGGCGAGGCCAGGTAATGCACGAGCGAGGCCACGTCGGCAGGCACTTGCGGGCGGCCCATCAGAATGCCGGATGAGAAGCGCTTGAAGGCTTCGCCGGGCTGCCAGCCGTGAATCTTGGCCATTTCCTCGTCAATGCGGTCCCACATGCGGGTGCCCGCCACGCCGGGGCAATAGGCGTTCACGGTGATTTTGTAGGGCGCCAGCTCCTTGGCGGCGGTGACGGTGAGCGAGCGCACGGCGTGCTTGCTGGCGCAGTACACGCCCAGCAGGTCGTAAGACTCATGCGCGGCAATGCTGGCGGCGTTGATGATCTTGCAGATGCGGTCGCCGCCCTGTTTTTTCATTTGCTCGGCGGCGGCCTGAATGCCAAAGAGCACGCCCTTGACGTTGATGCCAAACACGCGGTCAAAGTCGGCGGCGGTGACTTTGTCCAGCGGCATGACGTCTTCAATGCCCGCGTTGTTCACGAACACGTCGATGCGCCCGAAAGCCTGCACGGCGTGCTGCACCAGCGCGAACTGGTCTTCGCGGCGGCTCACATCGCCACGGAAGGCGGTGACGGCCTGGCCTGCGGACTTGAATTCGGCCTCGGTCTTTTCCAGCGTGGCGGCATTGATGTCGGACAAAACGATCCTGAAGCCATCCTGCGCCAGCCTCTGGGCAATGCCTTTGCCCAGGCCGTCGCCTGATCCGGTAATGACAGCTACTTTTTCAGTCATGGTGTCTCTCCTTTGCTGACTGGGTTGAGAAAAGCGGGCCGCAGGATGCGGAAAACGATAATTTCAATTCAAAAAGAGGAGCAAATTCAATGCCTCCAAAACAGCATGTGTCGCAATGAATACGGGGACCTCGCGCTATCAAACAAGAAGCTAAAACTGATAGGCCATCACCAAGAACTGACCACGGCTGCCGCCAAGTCTGCGGCGGCCCAGAAGCTGGTGCCGGTTTTATCACTGCGCATGGCAATGCGACTGCACTTTTCTTGCGCCTGGCGCAGAAGTTTTCGCTCGACTCACTCTCTGCTCACTCACGCGCGCCTGCGGCGCTGGCTGCTGCGCGCTCCAGGCGGTCGCGCACGCCTTCCCATTCGATTTCGGGCGGGGGCGTTTCCACCCAGATGAGTTTGACTTGCGCCTGGTCAAACGCGCGCAGCGTGGCAAACAGCTCGTGCGCGGCCTGCGCAGGGTTGTCGGGCATGCGGCGCAAGATCAGCTTGCGCGAGGCGGATTTCAGCGCGGCGCGCGACCACACGGCAATGTGCGCGGCCTCGCTGCCCAGCAGCTCCAGCGCGGTTTTCAGCATCTTGCCGTCCATCAGCCGCACCGTGGCGCGGGGCGCGTAATGGGCGGCCAGCGTGCCGGGGGCCTGGGGGCCGGGCGCGGCCAGCTCGTCTGGATGGCGCACGCGGCAGCCCGCCGCTTTTTCCAGCTCGGCGCGCGAAATCGCTCCGGGGCGCAGCAGCACGGGCTGGCCGCGCGTGCAGTCCACGATGGCCGATTCAATGCCCACCGCGCAAGCGCCGCCGTCCAGCACCAGCACGTCTGCGAATTCTTCTGCCACGTGCGCCGCCGTGGTGGGGCTGACGCGCCCGAAGCGGTTGGCGCTGGGCGCGGCCAGCCCGTGCACGCCGCGCGCCGCGCAGGCCGCCAGCAGGCTTTTCGCCACGGGGTGCGCGGGGCAGCGCAGGCCAATGCTGGTGTGCCCGCCTGCCGCTTCGTCTGCCACGCCCTCGCGGCGCGCGAGGATGAGCGTGAGCGGCCCGGGCCAGAAGGCGGCCATCAGCCGCTGCGCCAGATCAGGCACTTGCCGCGCGAAATGCCCGGCCGCTTCGCTGCCTGCCACGTGCACGATGAGAGGGTGGCTGGCGGGCCGGCCCTTGAGGGCGAAGATGCGGCGCACGGCCCCGGCGTTTTCAGCATCGGCGGCCAGGCCATACACGGTTTCGGTGGGCAGGCCCAGCAGCTCGCCGGCGGCCACGGCGTCGGCGGCCTGCGCCAGCGCGCCGGGTTGGGTGGGGTCAAGAATCATGATGGGTGAGCAGGGCGGAAATACTTTGATTTTGATAGCGGCCCGCGCAGATTCCACTAGGACCAGGGGCCGATTTGTGCCTGAAAAACCAGGCCGCTTCAGCTGATGGCCTCGTCCACGAACACCGTGAGCACGCCCGCATAGCCCAGCAGGCGGCGGCTGGCGATTTCGCCGCCGGAGAAAAAGCCGGTGAGCGGCACATCGCCCAGAGCCTGGCGAATGGTTTGCAGCTCTGCGCCCGGATGGCCGAAATGGGGGCCGCCCCGGCTGGCGCAGCTGACGTAAATGGCCCCGGCAATGCGCCGCGCCGGATGCGGCTGCGACAGCGGCGGCGGCGCAGCCAGCGCGGCGGCGGTTTCGGCGGGAATGAAGGCCGGCTCAAGCAGGTCCCGAATGCCCGAGCAGATGCGCCGCAGGTCGGCGCGGGCCTTGGCGGCGTCGCGCTGGCAAAAAGCCAAGCGCTGGCCGCAATGCACTGCGTCAGCCACGGCCAGGCCGCGCTGGCCGGGGTCAATGCCCACAAGGTGGCGCGCCAGCACATCGGCGCCGAAGCGGCCATGCCGCAGGGCCAGCTCTTCGCTCATGCCGCAACTGACTGCGGGGCAGGCTGCTTGCGCGTCGCACAGACCCACAAGCATTTGCCGCACGGCGTGCATGGCCTGCTGGGGCTGGCACAGATCGATTCGCATGTCGTCCAGCATCACGTCAAGAGCAGGCTCGCCGTCGATTTCAAACACCATGTTGCCTTCGCTTCGCGTGATGGTGTGCCAGGGGCCAACCGGATGGCAGCCTTGCGTGACGCGGGTGATGAGCGGCACGCCCTCGCCAAAGGCCACGCCCGTGAGGCCGCCGCTGAACACGCCGCCCAGCAGCGCGCCGCCCGCCATGCCGCCCGAGCGCGAGGCGGCCATCTGCACGGTAGCGCCCCGGCTGGCCGCCAGGCCGCCAAACAGATGGCCGCACGCCGTGCAGTCGGCCAGCTCGGCAATCAGGCCCGCCACATCGGGCGTGTGCGCGTCGGCATGCACCAAGGCGGCCTGCGGAGAAAAAACGCCCTGGCGGCGCAGCGGAGCGACGCCTGAAAACACGCGCCACTGCTCTGGCGGCAGCTCGCAGAGCATGACGGACAGGGCCGGCTCGTCAAGATATTCCGCATTGCTCGCGGCCACGCCCACGCCCACGGCACCCGCCCAGCCCAGCACGCCCGGCAGCGCCTCGGCCAGCCAGTCCAGCAAATGCTGTGCGTGGGGCACGTAAGGGCTGGTGATGTAAAGCAGCCCCAGCGTGGGGCTGCTGGCGTAGCCGGGCAGCGCCATTTGCGCGCGCAACTGCGCCAGCGCCAGGTGCGCCGCCATTTGCCACTGCGGGTGCGTGGCGTGGCCAACGGGAAAAAGCTTCATGCCGTCAAGCGGGCCTTAATCAAATGAGCCTGAAAGCCTGTCCGGAAGTCTGGCCTTGAGGAACCGCGAATCGGAATGGCCGCAAGGCGCAAACCGCCGCCGGGTTTTGTGGCCGGCAAGGGTTTGCAACGCAGCAGAGCGCCCGAGGCCCGCGCTTTTGCCCCCACGGGCAGGCCATGAGCAGGTTCTTCATGACAAGTCTGCGGCGCTTGCGCCTCTGGCCGGCTTGCCTTTGCGGGGCGCTGCGGCCTTGCCTGCCTTGCCGCCCGCCTTGGCGGCGGATTTGGCGGTTCCGGCGGTTTTCGCGCGGGCCTTTGCAGCGGTTCTGGGCGCCGTTTTGGCGGCTGGCCGGGCGGCGGTCTTGTCCACGGCTTGGGCCGCCTTTGCGTCAGCCGCCTTGGCGGCAGGCGGGGCCATGGGCGCCGTCATGGCGCTGGCGGCTGTGGCGGCCGTCGCCGCCGTGGCAGCGGCCATGCTCTGGAATTGCTGGGTCAGCGCATTCCACCACTGCAACGGGTCGGGCACGGCGCTATTGACTGCTGCCGCAGGCTCGGGCTTGACGGCCTCAGGCGCAGCCCGGGTTGCCGCCGGAGGCGGCGGCGCGGAAGCGGCCGCTTCGGCTGGCTTGGGCGCTGCCGCTGGCATGGCAAAGGCGCGCGCCAGCTCGGCAGCGCCCACGTTCATGCTTTGCAGCGTGGCCAGCGTCATCTTCTGCACTTCCAGCGCCTGAATGCCCGCCTTGATGGCCGCAGCGTTTTGCTCCAGCCAGAACAGCACCGTTTTCAGCTCGGCAATGCGCTTGTCCAGCTCCTGCTCGCTCACGGTGGGCATCAGCCACGCGGAAGCGCCTTTGCCCGTGAAAAAGTCCAGGCCCGGAAAGAACTTGCCGAAATCAAATACGCCGCCAGACTGGCTCATGCTGGTCTCCTGAAGTTGTAGAAAGTGCAATGAAGAATACCGCGCGCGGCGCACCCGAACCCACTGTTTTCAGCGCGCGCGAACGGCCGGAGAAAGACGGGCGCTTTCTGGAGCGCTGGCCGATTCATCCTCCGCCGCAGCCTGCGGATCGGGCCGCCCCAGCGCGCGCACGGGCACGCGCAGCTCAATGGAGCCTTTCATGCCGGAGCCGTCTTCAAAAATGAGCGTCAGCGGCACATCGGCGCGCGGCGTCAGCGGCTGCTTCAACCCCATCAGCATCAGGTGTCCGCCGCCGGGCTTGAGCGCTACCGCCTGCCCCGCTGGCAGCGGCAGCGCAGGCGTGGCGTGCATGCGCATCACATCACCTTGCAGCGACATTTCGTGAATTTCAATGCGCTCGGCCAGCGGCGAAGAAGCGCCCACCAGCCGTGCAGGGGCCGCAGACTTCAGCGTCATGTACACCCCCGCCGTCTGCTGGCCCGGCACGGTGGCGCGCGCCCAGACGCGCTCGACGGCCACATCAATCAATCCGCCCTTGGGCTGCGCCCAGGCCGCGCTGGCGGCCAGCAAGGCGGCCAAAGCCAGAAAATAGGATTTGCGCATGACCGGAAAACTCCTTTGCGTGCCAATCAAAACCAGCTTGCAATTATGAAAGCCGCGCGATGAAAACCGCGCGGCGCCATGAACCACAGATGAACGCGCGCTTCAGGCCGCATTCAGACCGCGCGGCGGAAGATGCGCTCATCGTTTTTTCTGTTTCTTTCGAAGGAGTCCATCCATGAAAACCAGAAACCTGATCGCCATGGCCACGCTGGCCGCCACGGCCGCGCTGGCGCTGCCGGCCGCCGCCAAAGAAAAATCGGCCCTGGTCGTGCCTGGCGGCCCGGCCTACGTGGCGCCGCCGGGCTATGTGGTCACGCCCGGCTACATGCCGCCGCCTGAAAAACCGCGCAAGCACAAATACCGCATCTCGTCTTCACAGGTGCGCCACATCCTGCGCTCGGCGGGCTACCGCCGCATTCATGACGTGGATTTCGACGATGGCCGCTGGGAAGCCGAAGCCATCAACCCAGCCGGCTACCGTGTCAAGCTGCGCCTGCCGCCCGATGGCAGCGCCATTTATGAAAAACCGGACTGGGATGGCGACGACGATGATGACGATGACGACGATTGAATGGCCGTTCCTCTGCTGTCCTGCCGCCTTTGCAGCAGCGGCGCCCAAGCGTCTTGCCTTGCCAGCCCCGCCTTTCTGCCACACCGGCGCGAAAAGAGCGGGGCGCATGAAGCAAGGCGCAGACTGTGGCGCCAGTTTTCGCTCCTTTATCAATAGCATAATGTCCTAGTGGAAACTGCGCGAGATACTATTTTCGACATCCAGATTTGCTCCTGTTTTTGATGTCGCAGGGCCTGCGATGCCAACCGTGGTTCCGGCCATCTGCCGCGCCCCAGCCCGCCCGCAGGCATTTGACGGACGGGTTGCCGCATGAAAGAGCGCCTTCACCGGGGCGGGAGCAGCCGTCTTGGCAAAACCAGAAAGCGCGGCCACGGCGCGCATCTTCATAATTTGCCGCACCTCTTGAGTTGAGCAATTGCCCTTGGCTACCGAACAGGAACTCTCCGACTTTCTCAAAAGCGTGGAAAAGCGCGCCTTCAAGCGTGCCGTCTGGCAAGTGCGCGATGACGACGCGGCGCTGGACATCGTGCAAGACAGCATGCTCAAGCTGGCGCAGCGTTATGGCGACCGCCCTGCGCAAGAGCTGCCGCTGCTGTTTCAGCGCATTCTGGCCAATCAGACGATGGACTGGTTTCGCCGCCAGAAAACGCGCGACGCCCATCTGGCCAGCGCGGCCGATCTGATCGGCGGCGATGAAGAAGAGGGCGGCCCCGACGCGCTTGAAGTGCTCCAGGCCATTGCGGGGGCTGAGGCCGCCGCCGAAAGCGCCGAAACCTCCCTGAGCCGCCGCGAAGTGCTGCGCCTGATTGAAAAGGCGCTGCAAGAGCTGCCTGCGCGTCAACGCGAAGCCTTTCTGTTGCGTTACTGGGAAGAGCTGGATGTCGCCGAAACAGCCGCCGTCATGGGCTGCTCGGCCGGCAGCGTCAAAACGCACTGCTCGCGCGCCACGCAAGCGCTGGCCCGCACGCTCCAGGCCCAGGGAATTTCGCCATGACCACCCAGAAACGCATCGACCAATTCGCCAACCGCATCGCCGCCCGGCTGGAAGGCGGCGGCGTGCCGCATGACGTCAGCGAACGCCTGCGCATCGCGCGCCAGCAGGCGCTGGCCGCGCGCAAAACCGCTGCGCTCGCCGCCGCACAGCCCGCGTCTGCCATCGTGACGCAAGGCCGCCATGCGGCGCTGGCTGCAGGCGGCGAGCCTGGTTTTGGCTGGCTGGGCTGGCTGGCGCCCGCGCTGGCGCTGGCCGCGTTGCTGGCAGGCCTGCTGGCCTTGCAGCCGCAGCAAATGCGTCTGACCGATCCGCGCGTGGCCGAAGTCGATGCCGATCTCGTGGCCGATGCCTTGCCGCCCAAAGCCTACGCAGACCCGGGTTTTCTGCAATACCTGCGTCTGACCCAGCCGCCAGCCAACGTGCATTGACTTTTGCGCCGCCCCTTCGCCATGAAATACCCGCCCCTGCCACGCTCCTTGCTGGCCGCCGCTTGCCTGCTGGCCGCCTGCGCCGCGCATGCCCAGCCGTGGACGGCGCTCACGCCGGAGCAGCAAACCGCCCTGGCTCCGCTGGCCGCCCAGTGGCCCGGGATGAGTCCCGAGCAGCAAGGCCATTGGCTTGCTTTGGCGCAAAGCTATCGCAGCATGAGCGCGGACGAGCAGGCGAGCCTGCAAAGCCGCATGCGTGAGTGGGCTGCTCTCACGCCCCAGCAGCGCGCGCAGGCGCGCCAGAGCTTTGACGAAGCCCGCAGCGTGCCCGCTGACGAAAAAAAGCTCCGCTGGGAGGCCTACCAGCATCTGCCTCGGCAAGAGCGCGAACGGCTGGCGCGTGAGCCAGCCCCGGCCATTGGCGCGCCTGACAGCGCCAGATAATCGGCCGCTCACCGCCTGCGGCGCGCGCCTGTTGCGCCGCCAGGCTTTTTTGCTTCACCCGCTCCATTCGTTTTTTCATGCCTGCCCCCCCACTGCGCCGCCGCATGGCCTGCTGGCTGTACGAGGGCGTGCTGATGTTTGGCGTCGTCGTCGCGGCGGGCCTGGTTTTCAGCATTGCCGCCCAGATGCGCCACGCGCTTGAGCACCGACACGCCATGCAGGCGTTTCTCTTTCTGGTGTGCGGCATCTACTTTTGCTGGTTCTGGTCCAAGGGGCAGACACTGGCCATGAAAACCTGGCGCATCGGCATCACCGACCGGCAAGGCCGCCCCCTCACGCAGGCGCGCGCTGCCTGGCGCTACCTGCTGTGCTGGCTGTGGTTTCTGCCACCGCTGGCCCTGAGCGCCCCTTTTCATCTGCCTGCCGCTGAAGTGGGCGTGCTCACCCTGGGCTGGATCGCCGTCTGGGCGCTGCTCTCGCGCTTTCAGCCCGAAGGCCAGTTCTGGCACGACGTGCTCGCCGGCACGCGCCTGACGGATGCGCGCGCGCCGAAAACACCCGCTTCGCCCGCCCCTGCCGCCAATGCCGACGCCGCCTGACTCACCTTCCACGCCGCAGGCCCAGGGCGCTGCGGATATTTCCAGCGGCCTGCCGCCCAAACGCACCGGTCTGGCGCGCCTGTGGCATGCCTTCGGCTACTCGCTGGCGGGCTTGCGCGCCGCCTGGCATGAACCGGCTTTCCGGCAAGAAGCGGCGCTGAGCTTCGTGCTCGTTCCGGCCGCCTTCTGGCTGGGCCGCAACTGGGTGGAAACCGCCTTGCTCGCTGGCTCTTGCCTCATCGTTATGGTGGCCGAGCTGCTCAACAGCGGCATCGAGGCGGCCATTGACCGCATCGGATTGCAGCGGCACCCGCTTTCCAAACGGGCCAAAGACCTTGGCAGCGCCGCCGTGCTGCTGGCGCTGCTGCTGGCTGTCGGCATTTGGCTGGCCGCCATCTGCGCCCGTTTTGCGTGAAAAAGTTGCGCGGGAGGGCGCGTGCAGACTGGCTTGACGCCGGTTTTTGCTGCGCCTGGCGCTGTCAGCTCCCTCCTTTTCATTCTGGTTTCCCTCAACGTCTGTCCGTTCATGAAAGAACCCGCCTTTTCCATTTGCGTTTATTGCGGCTCCCGCACTGGCGCTGATCCTGCTTTTGCCGCCCTGGCCGCGCAAACGGGCCGCTGGATCGGCCAGCACGGCGGCCAGCTTGTGTATGGCGGCGGCAAAAACGGCCTCATGGGCGCTGTGGCTGATGCCACGCTGCAAGCGGGCGGCCGCGTCATTGGCGTTATTCCGCAGGCGCTGGTTGAGCGCGAGCATGCCCATCGCGGCTGCACCGAGCTGCACGTTGTGCAGACCATGCACGAGCGCAAGCACCTCATGGCCGCCCGCGCCAGCGCTTTTCTGGCCCTGCCCGGCGGCATTGGCACTTTCGAGGAATTTTTTGAAACCTGGACGTGGCGCCAGCTCGGCTATCACGCCAAGCCCATCGGCCTGCTCAACCATGACGGCTTCTACGACGGCCTGCTGTCTTTTCTGCGCCATAGCCAGGCGCAAGGCTTCATGTCTCCCGATTTGATGGCGCTGGTTGATGTCGATACCCATCCAGCCGCCTTGCTGGAGCGCCTGGCCCGGGGCGCAGATGGCGAATTCAGCCCGCTTGCGGCGGTTTTTTAGCTCCTTTATCTAGAGCATGACGTCCTAGTGGAATGTGCGCAAAGCGGTATTTTGACCTCTTTAAATTAGCTCCTGCTTTTGATGGCGCCGGGCCAGAGGAGCCGGATGGAAGGCCAGAAGATCAAAAAGGTGCCAGGCGCGCGCCGCAAATGAAAAAGGGTGGCTGGGCCACCCTTTTTCAAACCACGCCCTGGGCGAGCATGGCATCGGCCAGCTTGACGAAGCCGGCGATGTTGGCGCCTTCCACGTAGTTCACCGCGCCCTGGGCGCGCTCGCCGTAGCGCACGCAGTTTTGGTGAATGTCTTTCATGATGGTGTGCAGGCGCTCGTCCACTTCTTGCGCCGTCCAGCCCAGCCGCATGGCGTTCTGGCTCATTTCCAGGCCCGAGGTGGCCACGCCGCCCGCGTTGCTGGCCTTGCCGGGCGCGTAGAGCGTGCCAGCGGCCAAAAAGACATCCACCGCTTCCAGCGTGCTGGGCATGTTGGCGCCTTCGGCAACGCAGAGCACGCCGTTTTTGACCAGCGTTTTGGCGTCTTCGCCGTCCAGCTCGTTTTGCGTGGCGCAAGGCAGGGCGATGTCGGTTTTGACGTGCCAGGGGCGGCTGCCGGGCAGGAAAGTGAGGCCATGCCGCGCCGCGAAGTCGGCCAGGCGGCCGCGCTGCACGTTTTTCAGCTCCATCACGGCCAGCACTTGCTCGCGGCTCAGGCCCGCTTCATGCACCAGCGTGCCGCCCGAGTCCGACAGGGTGATGACTTTCGCGCCCATCTCCAGCACCTTTTCGGCGGCGTACTGGGCCACGTTGCCGCTGCCGCTGATGGACACGCGTTTGCCTTCAAAGCCTTCGCTCTTGCGCGCGAGCATTTCCTGCGCGAAGTAGGCCACGCCGTAGCCCGTGGCTTCAGGGCGCATCAGGCTGCCGCCAAAGCTCATGCCTTTGCCGGTGAAGACGCAGGCGGCGCTGTTGCTGAGCTTTTTCATCATGCCGGCCATGTAGCCCACTTCACGCGCGCCCACGCCAATGTCGCCAGCGGGCACGTCGGTGTCAGGGCCGATGTGGCGGAACAGCTCCTGCACCAGCGCCTGGCAAAAGCGCATGACTTCGGCGTCGCTCTTGCCTTTGGGGTCAAAGTCGGAGCCGCCCTTGCCGCCGCCCATGGGCAGCGTGGTGAGCGCGTTTTTGAAGCTTTGCTCGAAGGCCAGGAATTTCAGAATCGACAAATTCACGCTGGGGTGAAAGCGCATGCCGCCCTTGTAGGGGCCAATGGCCTTGCTGTGCTGGATGCGAAAGGCGCGATTGACTTGCGTGCGGCCCTGGTCGTCGGTCCAGCTCACGCGAAACTGCACCACGCGGTCCGGCTCGCACAGGCGCTCCAGCAGGGCGTATTCGCGGTACTGCGGGTTCTTCTCCAGGAAGGGCCAGAGGCTGGTGAGCACCTCGCGCACGGCTTGCAGAAATTCCGGCTGGTCCGGATCGCGCCGCTGCACATTGCGCAGAAAGTCTTCAAGGCTGGTTGTGGCTGTCATTTTTTCTCCTTTTCGTGAAAATAAACGTGATAAAGCGGCCCAGCCAGGCCGCCATTCGCCATGATATTCACCGCCTGACCGTGATACCGCGCTCTGCCATGCGCGCCTTGGCCTCGGCCACGGTGTGCTGGCCGTAGTGGAAGATGCTGGCGGCCAGCACGGCATCGGCCAGGCCTTGCTGCACGCCGTCGGCCAGGTGATCCAGCGTGCCCACGCCGCCAGAGGCAATCACGGGCACCGGCACGGCCTGGGCCACCGCGCGCGTCAGCGCCAGGTCAAAGCCGCTTTGCGTGCCGTCGCGGTCCATGCTGGTGAGCAATATTTCGCCCGCGCCCAGATCGGCCATCCGCCGCGCCCAGGCCACGGCATCCAGCCCCGTGTTCTGGCGGCCGCCGTGGCTGTAGACCTCCCAGCCTGCGCCATCGGCGCGGCGCTTGGCGTCAATGGCCACCACGATGCACTGCGCGCCGTATTTGGCCGACGCCTCGCCAATCACCTCGGGGCGGGCAATGGCCGCCGAATTGAAGCTGGCCTTGTCCGCCCCCGCGTTCAGCAGGCGGCGCACGTCTTGCACGGTACGCACGCCGCCGCCCACGGTGAGCGGAATGAACACGCGCGAGGCCACGGCTTCGATGATGGGCAGGATCAGATCGCGCCCGTCGCTGGTGGCGGTAATGTCCAGAAACGTCAGCTCATCGGCGCCCTGCTCGTTGTAGCGCGCGGCCACTTCCACCGGATCGCCCGCATCGCGCAGGCCCGTGAAGTTCACGCCCTTGACCACGCGGCCCGCAGTCACGTCAAGACAGGGAATGATGCGTTTGGCAAGCATGTTTGGTTTGACAGATGAAGGGTTGCTGACAGAATCCGCCGCCATGACAGCCTTGGCCATTTCTGACAACGGGCGCGTGCTCATTCCCGCCGTGCGCCTGCATGCCGAAGTGCGTGATGGCCGCCTGGCGCTCACGCCGACTTCCCGGCGTTACGCCAACGCTACGCGGCGCTACGCGCCTATTTTGACAGCCACCTGCCGCCCGTCGAAGGGCGCAGCGTGGCCGACGAATTCATTGCCGAGCGCCGCGCCGAAGCCGCGCACGAGGCCAGCGGCGGCCAGCCAGGCACATAGGCGGAAGAAGGCGTGATTTCGCTCCTTTAGCAATAGCAATACCTCTCCGCAGAAACTGCGCGAAACGCCTTTTAAACTTCCTTGAATAGCTCCTCTTTTTGATATGAATCTGCATGCCAGCCGTTCACGTCATTGACGCCTTCGTGCTCATCGCCATCTCGCGCGGCAAGGCGGGCGCCAGACTGCTGAAAATGGGCCTGCCACCTGCCGGACCGCCCCCCCGCGCGCTGGAACAGTTCAGTCTGGGCGCAGCCGCCTTTGCCCATACGCAGGCGCATGTGCAGCAGGCCATCCGCATTGCCGTGCAGCTGATCCGCTGCCCCCTTTTCACTCTCCAAGGAATCGCCATGAAACATTCCCTGCAACGTCTGCCCTCCCTGCCCCGCCTGGCTGCCGCCTGCGCCCTGGCGCTCGCACTGGCCGGCTGCGGCTACAACGATTACCAGCGTCTGGACGAAGAAACCAAATCCGCCTGGAGCGAAGTCGTCAATCAGTACCAGCGCCGCTCCGACCTGGTGCAAAACATGGTCAACACCGTCAAAGGCGAAGCCAACTTCGAGCAGGAAACGCTCACCAAGGTGATCGAAGCGCGCGCCAAGGCCACCAGCATCCAGGTCACGCCCGAAACCTTGCAAGACGCGGCAAAACTCCAGCAATTCCAGGCCGCGCAAGGCGAACTCTCCAGCGCCCTCAGCCGCCTGATGGTCACCGTGGAGCGCTACCCCGATCTGAAAGCCAACCAGGCGTTCTCCGACCTGCGCGTGACGCTTGAAGGCACCGAAAACCGCATCACCGTCGCCCGCAACCGCTACATCCAGGCCGTGCAGCAATACAACGTGCTGCGCCGCAGCTTCCCCACCAACCTCACGGGCATGGTGTTCGGCTACGAACCCAAGCAGAACTTCACCGTCGCCAACGAAGCAGCCATCTCCACCGCACCCACGGTTGATTTCAGCAAGCCCGGCCAATAAGGCCCGCGCAGCCCTGGTTCCGCTCCAGCCACAACGGCCGGTTCAGAGGCATCAAAAACAGAAGCGAATTCAGGCCTATTGAAATACCCGCCAGCGCAATATCCACCAAGACCTATAGCTATCGTAAAAATAGCAAACCCAGAGCTTTCTGCCCTGCCTGCGTCAGGCTGCGCGCGAACTCTGGCGCCCTCCTTGCTCGGCTGACCAAAGGCAGAAAAAAAAGCGCCCCGGCGCTCGCTGGGGCGCGAGGGCCGGGGCGCTGGGCCGCAAGGAGCCGGGCGGGCTTTATTCGGCGGCGGGGGTGTCGCCGTCGGCGGCTTCGGCGCTGTCAGCCACGCCAGCCAGGGCTTTGAAAGCCTGGGCGATGGCGTCCACATCGGCGGCGCTGGCAGCTTCTTCGCTGACTTCAGCCAGGTCAGCCTCGGCTTCAGCTTCAGCAATGGCGCGGCGCTCGGCTTCGTCCATGGCGTCTTTGGCCTTGCGGGCCTGGTGGTAGGCCAGGCCGGTGCCAGCGGGGATGAGGCGGCCGACGATGACGTTTTCCTTCAGACCGCGCAGGTCGTCGCGCTTGCCCATGATGGCCGCTTCGGTGAGCACGCGCGTGGTTTCCTGGAAGGAGGCGGCGCTGATGAAGCTGTCGGTGGACAGGCTGGCCTTGGTGATGCCCAGCAGGATGTTGGCGTAGGTGGCGGGCGTTTTTCCTTCGGCGCGCAGGGCGTCGTTGGTGTTGAGGATTTCGCTGCGTTCGACCTGCTCGCCGGTGATGTAGTCGGAGTCGCCAGGGTTTTCAACGACCACGCGGCGCAGCATCTGGCGCACGATGACTTCGATGTGCTTGTCGTTGATCTTCACGCCTTGCAGGCGGTAGACGTCCTGTACTTCATCGACGATGTAGCGGGCCAGCTCTTCCATGCCCAGCAAGCGCAGGATGTCCTGCGGGTCGGCGGGGCCGTCCACGATGCTCTCGCCCTTGTTGACGACCTGGCCTTCGTGGACGAGGACGTTTTTCTCCTTGGGGATGAGTTCTTCCCACACCTTGCCTTCGGCGTCGGTGATTTGCAGGCGGATCTTGCCCTTGGTTTCCTTGCCGAAGGAGATGGTGCCGGTCATTTCGGCCAGCACGCCCTTGTCTTTGGGGCTGCGGGCTTCAAACAGCTCGGCCACGCGGGGCAGACCGCCGGTGATGTCGCGGGTTTTCTGGCCTTCCATCGGCACGCGGGCGAGGACTTCGCCAGGGCCGACTTCCTGGCCGTCGCGCACCTGGATGAGCGCGCCGACCTGAAAACCGATGGCCACGGGGTGGTCGGTGCCGGGGATCTTGACTTCCTGGCCTTGCGCATCGGTGAGCTTGACCAGCGGACGCACGATCTTGGTGGAGCCGGCGCGCTTGGGGTCGATGACGGTGAGGGTGGACAGGCCGGTGATGTCGTCCGACGAGCGGGCCACGGTCACGCCTTCTTCCATGTTTTCGAACTTCACCGTGCCGGCGTATTCGGTGATGATGGGGCGCGTGAGCGGGTCCCAGTTGGCGAGGATGGCACCGGCCTTGACGGGCTGGTCGGCCTTGACGGCGAGGGTGGCGCCATAGGGCACCTTGTGGCGCTCGCGCTCGCGGCCGAATTCATCGACGACGATGATTTCGCCGGAGCGGGAGATGACGACCAGCTCGCCCTTGGTGTTGGTGACGTAGCGCATGGCGGCGTTGAAGCTGATGACGCCGCTGGAGTGCGCCTCGACGCTGGAGGCCACGGCCGCACGCGAGGCCGCGCCGCCGATGTGGAAGGTGCGCATGGTCAGCTGCGTGCCCGGCTCGCCGATGGACTGCGCGGCGATGACGCCGACGGCTTCGCCCACGTTCACAAGGCCGCCGCGGCCCAAATCGCGCCCGTAGCACTTGGCGCACACGCCGAAGCGGGTGGCGCAGGTCAGGGCGGTGCGTACGCGCACTTCGTCGATGCCGGCGGCTTCGAGGTCGTCAATGGCGTCTTCGTCGAGCATTTGCCCGGCCTTGACGACGACTTCACGCGTTTCAGGATTGACGAGGTCTTCGGCGGCGGTGCGGCCCAGGATGCGCTCGCGCAGCGATTCGATGACTTCGCCGCCTTCGACGATGGCGCGCATGAGCGAGCCGTCAGCCGTGCCGCAGTCTTCTTCGGTGACCACAAGGTCTTGCGTCACATCCACCAGACGGCGCGTGAGGTAGCCGGAGTTGGCGGTTTTCAGCGCCGTGTCAGCCAGGCCCTTGCGCGCGCCGTGCGTGGAGATGAAGTACTGCAACACGTTCAACCCCTCGCGGAAGTTGGCGGTGATGGGCGTTTCGATGATGGAGCCGTCCGGCTTGGCCATGAGGCCGCGCATGCCGGCCAGCTGGCGGATCTGGGCGGCGGAGCCGCGCGCGCCGGAGTCGGCCATCATGTAGATGGAATTGAAGGACTCCTGATCGACTTCCTGGCCGTTGCGGTCTTGCACTTTCTGCTTGGCCAGCTGGCCCATCATGACCTTGGAGATTTCGTCGCCCGCCTTGCCCCAGATGTCCACCACTTTGTTGTAGCGCTCGCCTGCGGTGACAAGGCCGGCGTTGAACTGCTCGGCGATTTCTTTCACCTCGGCCTCGGCGCGGGCAATGATTTCGGGCTTTTGCGGGGGCACGAGCATGTCTTCAATGGCAATGGAGATGCCCGCGCGCGTGGCCAGCCGGAAGCCGTTTTGCAAGAGCTTGTCGGCCATGACGACGGTGTCCTTGAGGCCGCATTTGCGGAAGGAGGCGTTGATGAGGCGGGAGATTTCCTTTTTCTTCAGCGCCTTGTTCAGCAGGGCGAAGGGCAGGCCCTTGGGCAGGATTTCTGACAGCAGGGCGCGGCCCACGGTGGTGTCCACCAGGCGGGTGGAGGGGGCGAGGTCGCCCGTGGCCTTGTTCTTGGTCCATTCGGTCAGGCGCACGGTGACTTTGGAAGTCAGCTCCACTTCGCCCGCGTCCAGCGCGCGTTGCACTTCGCCTACATCGGCGAACACCAGGCCTTCGCCCTTGCCGTTGATTTTTTCGCGCGTGGCGGAGTACAGGCCCAGCACCATGTCTTGTGAGGGCACGATGGAAGGCTCGCCGGAAGCGGGGAAGAGCACGTTGTTGGAGGCCAGCATGAGCGTGCGCGCTTCCATCTGCGCTTCCACGCTCAGGGGCACGTGAACGGCCATCTGGTCGCCGTCAAAGTCGGCGTTGAAGGCGGCGCACACCAGCGGGTGCAGCTGGATGGCCTTGCCTTCAATCAGGATCGGCTCGAACGCCTGGATGCCCAGCCGGTGCAGCGTGGGCGCGCGGTTGAGCAGCACGGGGTGCTCGGTGATGACTTCTTCCAGAATGTCCCACACCACGGGGGTGCCGGCTTCCACTTCCTTCTTGGCGGCCTTGATGGTGGTGGCGATGCCCATCTGTTCCAGCCGGGCGAAGATGAAGGGCTTGAAGAGTTCGAGCGCCATCAGCTTGGGCAGGCCGCACTGGTGCAGCTTGAGCGTGGGGCCGACGGTAATGACCGAGCGGCCGGAGTAGTCCACGCGCTTGCCCAGCAGGTTCTGGCGGAAGCGTCCGCTCTTGCCCTTGATCATGTCGGCCAGCGACTTCAGGGCGCGCTTGTTGGCGCCGGTCATGGCCTTGCCACGGCGGCCGTTGTCCAGCAGGCTGTCCACGGCTTCTTGCAGCATGCGCTTTTCGTTGCGGGCGATGATTTCAGGCGCTTTCAGCTCCAGCAGGCGGCGCAGGCGGCTGTTGCGGTTGATGACGCGGCGGTAGAGGTCGTTCAGGTCGCTCGTGGCAAAGCGGCCGCCATCCAGCGGCACCAGCGGGCGCAGGTCGGGCGGGAGCACGGGCAGCACTTCCAGCACCATCCATTCGGGCTTGATGCCGGATTTGCGGAAGGCCTCCAGCACTTTCAGGCGCTTGGTGTTTTTCTTGATCTTGACTTCGGAGCCGGTGAGGTCGCCGCGCAGCTTCTCGATTTCGGCTTCCAGATCAATGTTTTCCAGCAGTTCCTTGATGCCCTCGGCACCCATGCGGGCGGTGAACTCGTCTCCGTATTCCTTGTACTTGGCGTCGTAGTCGTCTTCGGTGAGGATGCTGTACTTCTTCAGCGGGGTCATGCCGGGGTCGGTGACGACGTAGGCTTCGAAATACAGCACGCGCTCGATGTCGCGCAGCGTCATGTCCAGCACCATGCCCAGGCGGCTGGGCAGGGACTTGAGGAACCAGATGTGGGCGCAGGGCGCGGCCAGGTCAATGTGGCCCATGCGCTCGCGGCGCACCTTGGTCTGCGTGACTTCCACGCCGCACTTTTCGCAGATGACGCCGCGATGCTTGAGGCGCTTGTACTTGCCGCACAGGCACTCGTAGTCCTTGATGGGGCCGAAGATCTTGGCGCAAAACAGGCCGTCGCGCTCCGGCTTGAAGGTGCGGTAGTTGATGGTTTCGGGCTTCTTGACTTCGCCAAAAGACCAGGAGCGGATCTTTTCGGGCGAGGCCAGGCCGATGCGGATGGCGTCAAAGTGCTCATCCGGCGTGAATTGCTTGAACAGATCGAGCAAGGATTTCATGTGACTGTTTCCCCAATTGCTTCAAATTTGATAGCTGCCCGCGCCCATTCCACTAGGACTTGCGGCCGATTTGGCTCTGAAAACTGCGGCCAGTGGCGCATGGAAAGGCGTTTCATGGATGCGGCGGCGGGCAGGGCCGGGCGCGGCTTCAGGTGCGCTCCAGTTCGATATCCAGACCCAGCGAGCGGATTTCCTTGACCAGCACGTTGAAGGACTCGGGCATGCCGGCGTCGATGGCGTGCTCGCCCTTGACGATGGACTCGTACACCTTGGTGCGGCCCTGCACGTCGTCAGACTTGACGGTGAGCATCTCTTGCAGGGTGTAGGAAGCGCCATAGGCTTCCAGCGCCCACACTTCCATCTCGCCAAAGCGCTGGCCGCCAAACTGCGCCTTGCCGCCCAGCGGCTGCTGCGTGACCAGCGAGTAGGGGCCGGTGGAGCGGGCGTGCATCTTGTCGTCCACCAGGTGGTGGAGCTTGAGGTAGTGCATGTAGCCCACGGTGGTCTTGCGCTCGAAGGGGTCGCCCGTGCGGCCGTCATACAGCTGCGCCTGGGTGCGCGTGGGCGTCAGGCCCTTGGCCTGGGCGATGTCGTCGGGGTAGGCGATCTTGAGCATGTCCAGGATTTCCTGCTCCGTGGCGCCGTCGAACACGGGGGTGGCGAAGGGCATGCCGGAAGTCAGCTCCTGCGCCATGGCGCGCACGTCCTTGTCGGAGAGTTTGTGGATCTCTTCCTTGTGGCCCGTGGTGTTGTAGACCTGCTCCAGGAAAGCGCGGATTTCGGCCAGATTGGCTTCGCGCTTGAGCATGTCGCCAATGCGCTGGCCGATGCCCTTGCCCGCCCAGCCCAAATGAACCTCCAGCACCTGCCCGATGTTCATGCGCGAGGGCACGCCCAGCGGGTTGAGCACGATGTCCACGGGCGTGCCGTCGGCCATGTAGGGCATGTCTTCCACTGGCGTGATCTTGGAGACCACGCCCTTGTTGCCGTGGCGGCCGGCCATCTTGTCGCCCGGCTGCAAATGGCGCTTGACTGCCAGATAGACCTTGACCATTTTGAGCACGCCAGGAGGCAGCTCGTCGCCCTGGGTGAGCTTCTTGCGCTTTTCTTCAAAGGCCAAGTCAAACACGTGGCGCTGCTGCTCAATGGAAGCCTTGATGCTTTCCAGCTGCGCGGCCACATCGTCATCGGCCGGACGGATGTCGAACCAGTGGTATTTATCCACTGACTTGAGGTAGTCCTTGTCGATCTTGGCGCCTTTGGCGATGTGGTTGGGGCCGCCGTTGGCGATCTTGCCGTTCAGCAGTTTCTCGATGCGGTCGAACGCGTCGGCTTCCACGATGCGGAGCTGATCGTTCAAATCCAGCCGGTAGCGCTTGAGTTCGTCATCAATGATCTGCTGGGCGCGCTTGTCGCGCTGGATGCCTTCGCGGGTGAAGACCTGCACGTCAATCACGGTGCCGCTGGAGCCTTGATCAACGCGCAGCGAGGTGTCTTTCACGTCGCTGGCTTTCTCGCCGAAGATGGCGCGCAGCAGTTTTTCTTCCGGCGTGAGCGTGGTTTCGCCCTTGGGCGTGACCTTGCCGACGAGCGTGTCGCCAGGCTGCACTTCGGCGCCCACATAGATGATGCCGGACTCGTCCAGGCGGCCCAGCTGCTGCTCGCTCAGGTTGGGAATGTCGCGCGTGATTTCTTCCGGCCCCAGCTTGGTGTCGCGCGCCATGACCACCAGCTCTTCAATGTGAATGCTGGTGTAGCGGTCATCGGCCACCACTTTCTCGGAGATCAGGATCGAGTCTTCGTAGTTGTAGCCGTTCCAGGGCATGAAGGCGATCAGCATGTTCTGGCCGATGGCGATTTCGCCCAGGTCGGTGGAAGCGCCATCGGCGATCACGTCGCCCTTGGCCAGCTTGTCGCCGCGCTTGACGATGGGGCGTTGGCTGATGTTGGTGTTCTGGTTGCTGCGCTGGTACTTGATGAGGTTGTAGATGTCCACGCCCACTTCGCCAGCCACGGCTTCGGCATCGTTCACGCGGATGACGATGCGGGTGGCGTCAACGTACTCCACCACGCCGCCACGGCGGGCTGTGACGACGGTGCCGGAGTCCACGGCGGCCACACGCTCGATGCCAGTGCCCACCAGCGGCTTTTCGGGCCGCAGCACGGGCACGGCCTGCCGCGACATGTTGGCGCCCATCAGGGCGCGGTTGGCGTCGTCGTGCTCCAGGAAGGGCACCAGCGAAGCGGCCACGGAAACGATTTGCGCAGGCGACACGTCCATGTACTGCACGCGATCGGCGTTCACCAGCACGGAATCGCCGTTTTCGCGGGCGGAAACCAGCTCATCGGTCAGGCGGCCTTTTTCGTCCAGTGCGGCATTGGCCTGGGCAATGACGTATTTGCCTTCCTCAATGGCGGAGAGGTAGTCGATGTCGTTCGTGACCTTGCCATCCACCACGCGGCGGTAGGGCGTTTCGATGAAGCCGTATTCGTTCAGGCGCGCGTACAGGGCCAGCGAATTGATGAGGCCGATGTTCGGGCCTTCTGGCGTTTCGATCGGACACACGCGGCCATAGTGGGTCACGTGCACGTCGCGCACTTCGAAGCCCGCGCGCTCGCGCGTCAGGCCGCCCGGCCCCAGAGCTGAAACACGGCGCTTGTGCGTGATTTCGGCCAGCGGGTTAGTCTGGTCCATGAACTGCGACAGCTGCGAAGCGCCGAAGAACTCTTTCAGCGCTGCCGAAATCGGCTTGCTGTTGATGAGGTCATGCGGCATCAGCGGCTCTTGCTCGGCCTGGCCGAGACGCTCTTTCACAGCCTTCTCGATACGGGCCAAGCCCGTGCGGTACTGGTTTTCGGCCAATTCACCCACGCAGCGCACGCGGCGGTTGCCCAGGTGATCGATATCGTCCACCTCGCCGCGTCCATTGCGCAGCTCAACCAGGATCTTCACGACATCCAGAATGTCTTCATTGGTCAGCACCATGGGGCCGGTGGAATCTTCGCGGCCGACCTTGGCGTTGAACTTCATGCGTCCCACGCGGGAGAGATCGTAGGTGTCGGGGTTGTAAAAGAGGCGCTGGAACAGGGCCTGCACCGCATCTTCAGTTGGCGGCTCGCCGGGGCGCATCATGCGGTAGATAGCAATGCGCGCGGCCAGCTCGTCCGCCGTTTCGTCGGTGCGCAGGGTTTGCGAGATGTAGGCGCCCTGATCCAGCTCGTTGGTGTAAATGCACTGGATGTCCTGCACGCCCGCCTCGCGCAGCTTGGCCAGCAAGGCTTCCGTCAGCTCGTCATTGGCCTTGGCAATGACTTCGCCCGTGTCGCCATCCACGAGATCCTTGGACAGGACGCGGCCCAGCAAGAATTCTTCCGGCACGCTGATGTGCGTGGTGCCAGACTGCTCCAGCTCGCGCGCGTGCCGGGCGGTCACGCGCTTGTCCTTGGCAACGACGACCTTGCCTGCCTTGTCTGTGATGTCGAACCGCGCCACTTCGCCCTTGAAGCGGCTGGCCACAAATTCCATTTGTGCGCCACTGTCCATCAGGCGGAAACTGTCGTTGACGAAGAAATACGCCAGAATCTGCTCCGGACTCATGCCTATGGCCTTGAGCAGGATCGTCACAGGCATTTTGCGGCGGCGGTCTACCCGGAAAAACAGAATATCTTTCGGATCGAACTCAAAATCCAGCCAGGAGCCGCGATAAGGGATGATGCGGGCGGAAAACAGCAGCTTGCCGGAACTGTGCGTTTTGCCCTTGTCGTGCTCGAAAAATACGCCGGGGCTGCGATGCAGCTGAGAAACGATGACGCGTTCCGTGCCATTGACGATGAATGAGCCTTTGTCGGTCATCAGGGGCACTTCGCCCATGTAAACCTCTTGCTCCTTGACTTCCTTGACTACCTTGTTCTGGGCGGTCGAGGACTCGCGGTCGTAAATAATGAGCTGCACGCGCGCGCGCACTGCGGAAGCGTAGGTCAGACCACGCGTTTGGCATTCGCGCACGTCAAACGTGGGCTTGGCCAGGTTGTATTCAATGAATTTCATCTCGACAAAGCCGTTGTGCGAGATAATGGGAAAAGCCGATTCGAATGCCGCCTGCAGGCCTTCATGCGTGCGCTTCTTCGGGGGCGTATCTGCCTGCAAAAAAGCCGTATAGGCGTCTTTTTGCATTTGCAGCAAATAAGGAATTTTTAGTACGCTTTCGCGTGTACCAAAGCTCTTGCGAATGCGTTTGCGCTCTGTGAATGTGTAGGCCATGAAATCTCCGGGCGGTGATCGGGGCAGGATGTCTGGCGACTGTTCACGCCGCTTCGCAAATCAGCGCGGGACGCTGGTTTGCGTAAGCAGCAGCTTGGCGGCTGGCCTCTACCAACCAATGGCAGACGGCTGCGCATTGCACGCAGCCCGAACCAAGGATCTTCTTAGTCGGAAGTCAGAAGACACTTGAAAGCGCCTGCTCAACACGGAAGCTTTCAAGTGCAATCTGAAACGCAAAAAGGCTGGTCGCAAAACCAGCCTTGCCATTTCGCTTCCGGCCCTTTGAAAGCCATGCTTTGCATGGGCCGGAAGCTGCGTGGATCACTTGAGTTCGGCCTTGGCGCCAGCTTCTTCCAGCTTTTTCTTGGCGGCTTCGGCATCGGCCTTGGGCATGCCTTCCTTGATGGGCTTGGGAGCGCCATCCACCAAGTCCTTGGCTTCTTTAAGACCCAAGCCCGTAATTTCACGCACGGCCTTGATGACGGCCACCTTGTTGCCACCCGCTTCGGCCAGCACCAGGTTGAATTCGGTCTTTTCTTCGGCAGCGGCGCCGCCAGCGGCGCCGCCAGTCGCGGCAGCAGGCGCAGCCATCGCCGCCGCGCTCACACCGAATTTTTCTTCAATGGCTTTCACCAAATCATTGAGTTCCATGACCGTCATGCTATCCAGTGCGGTCAGAAATGCGTCTTTATCAAATGCCATTTTGGTTTCCTAAAACAAGTTGGTTGATATGAAAAGCTGCTCGCTTTATTCGGCAGCCGCCGGTTCGCCTTCGCCTTTTTGAGCAGCCAAGGCTCCCAGCACAACAGCAGTACGGGATATGGGCGACATCAGCAAACCGCAAAGTTGCGCCAGCAACACTTCCTTGGATGGAATGCTGGCCAGCTGTTTCACCCCCTCGGCATCCAGGGCCTTGCCTCCATAGACGCCTCCGCGAATGACAAGTTTGTCATTGGTTTTGGCGAAATCAGCCACCACTTTGGCGGCGGCAACGGCATCCTCGGAAAAGCCATAGATGAGCGGTCCGGTCATCTGGTCGACGGCCACTTCAAATGCGCTTCCAGCTACAGCACGGCGAGCCAGCGTATTTTTCAATACACTGAGATTTACGCCTGCACTGCGTGCACTGAAGCGCAGTTTGTTCATGCCTTCGACCGTAACGCCACGGTATTCCGCCATCACGAGCGTTTGAGCTTTTGCGGCAAGGCCGGTCACTTCGGAAATGACCGCTTCTTTCTCACTGCGATTCAGACTCAAGGTCTACTCCTTTTAATAGCATCTTTTGCAGCTCACAAAATATAAACCGCATCAAATGCACTCTTCATGCAGCGACCAACTGTTCGTTATTGACTGGACACAACTAAATAATCCAAATCATAACCTTGCAGCGGGATCGCCATCTACGCTGGCTGCACCCAAAAAAAGCACTCATTAAGCAGGAAAAAGTCCTGCACCAGCGGTCTTGGATGACCCGCCTATTAACCTTTAACTAAGGCTAAAGTAGCGGCCCACCACTCAGTCACGCAAAATCATCTGCGCGACTGAAACTCATGCCATCCTTAGCGAGCAGCCAGGCTTTGAGTGTCCACGCGAACACCAATACCCATCGTGCTTGACACCGCCACCTTGCGTAGATATTGCCCTTTACTGGTCGCAGGCTTGGCCTTGTTCAGAGCCTCGATTAGCGCAAGCAGATTGCCTTCCAACTTGTCTGCTTCAAATGAACGGCGGCCAATCGTTCCATGAATAATCCCCGCCTTATCTACGCGGAATTGAATCTGGCCTGCCTTAGCATTTTTGACTGCCGTTGCCACATCAGGCGTGACGGTGCCTACCTTCGGGTTCGGCATCAAACCGCGAGGGCCGAGAATCTGACCCAGCGTGCCCACTACACGCATAGCATCTGGCGCGGCAATCACCACATCAAAAGGCATATCGCCAGTCTTGACTCGTGCCGCCAGATCATCCATGCCGACAACATCAGCGCCTGCCGCCTTAGCTTCTTCAGCTTTGGCGCCTTGCGCAAACACGGCCACCCGCGTGATCTTACCCGTGCCATTCGGCAGCACGACTGCACCGCGCACAACCTGATCCGATTTCTTGGCATCAACGCCCAGCTGCACGGCGACATCAATGGATTCATCAAATTTCGCGGTGGCGCATTCCTTTACCAGTGCCAATGCATCTGTCAATGCATACAGCTTGGTAGGGTCCACTTTTCCCAGCAGGGCTTTTTGTTTCTTGGTCAGCTTGGCCATTTACACACCCTCCACCGTCACGCCCATGGAACGAGCCGATCCCGCGATTGTGCGAACAGCCGCATCCAGATCAGCCGCTGTCATGTCTTTCAACTTGGTTTTGGCGATTTCCTCAAGCTGGGCACGCGTAATCTTACCCACCTTATCCGTATGAGGCTTACTGGAACCCTTATCCAACTTAATAGCCTTTTTAATCAAGGTCGTCGCCGGAGGCGTTTTGATAATGAAAGTAAAGCTTTTATCAGCAAACGCCGTAATAACCACCGGAAGTGGTAAGCCCGGTTCAACACCTTGGGTCTGGGCATTAAACGCCTTGCAGAACTCCATGATATTGAGACCGCGCTGCCCCAAAGCAGGACCAATAGGCGGTGAAGGATTGGCTTTGCCAGCCGGAACTTGTAACTTAATGAAGCCGACGATTTTTTTCGCCATGCTTGGTTCTCCTAACGGGTACCAACGTCTGCCGCGCAGACTCCCCGAACGAAACGACCCGTTTTATTAATGACTGCGCCGGGTGCGAAAACGCAAAACACAATCAGGTCTTTTCCACCTGACCAAACTCAAGCTCAACAGGAGTTGCGCGCCCAAAGATTGTAACCAATACGCGCAACTTGCTCTTTTCGTAGTTCACCTCTTCGACAGTGCCATTGAAATCAGCAAAAGGCCCTTCTTTAACACGAACGTATTCTCCAACATCAAATTCAACCTTATGCTTGGGCCTATCAGAGCCCTCTTGCATTTGATTGACGATTTTCATGACGTCGTCTTCTGAAATGGGCGCAGGCCGATTACGTGCGCCGCCCACAAATCCAGTGACCTTGCTCGTGTGCTTGACTAAATGCCAAGTATCATCATCCATGACCATTTCAACCAGCACATAGCCTGGAAAGAATTTGCGCTCGGTCGTACGTTTGACGCCATTCTTCACCTCAACTACTTCTTCTGTGGGAACAAGAATGCGTCCAAATTTACCTTGCATGCCAGCGCGCTGCACTCGTTCAACAATATTGCGCTCAACAGCCTTTTCCATGCCGGAATAAGCATGGACCACGTACCACTTTAGATCTGGATTAGCATTTTCTGGAATGTTCGTCATTACTTTTTCCAGCCCAGGATCAAGTCATACATTACCCACTCGATGGTCTTATCTGTGAACCACAGAAACAGAGCCAGCGTCACAGAGAAAACAAAGACGAAAACGGTCGTCTGTATCGCTTCCCTGCGTGTTGGCCAAACAACTTTTCTGACCTCTCGCCAAGAATCTCGCCCAAAACCAATCAGACTCCGACCAGACTCCGACCACAAAAAGATGACAAAAGCCAAGACAAGGGAGCCAGCCAAGCCGCTCCATTGAAACATTACGCCTTTTGGAGCCAATAGATAATAGGCTGCCAGCCCTATCATTACCAACAAGACAGCAGCGACAGCCTTTATCTTGTCTGCGCCAGAGCTAACCGTTTCGACTTGAGTGCTTGACATACAAACGACGCATCTAGGCGCCAGAAAGAGTGTTCTTCAGACACGCAAGCCCACCACGAGGGCGGGCTCTTAATCGCCTAAATATGGCAGGGGCAGAGGGAATCGAACCCCCAACCTTCGGTTTTGGAGACCGACGCTCTGCCAGTTGAGCTATACCCCTGCAACAAATATCACTCGATAATTTTTGCCACCACGCCAGCGCCCACCGTGCGGCCGCCTTCGCGGATGGCAAAGCGCAGACCTTCTTCCATGGCAATCGGCGCAATC